>JAPOKZ010000157.1:0-1338 GCA_029977385.1 Methanobacteriota archaeon | reverse complement strand
TGCTGTTGCTGAGAGCTGTCAAGCCCAAGCTAAGGGCTATGCCCAAGCCGAGGCATCCACGATGCCTAGTTGCGATCGCAATCGCTCGAAGGTCTTGGTGGTAAGATATTTGGTAAAGATATCTGAAGTGTTATCATATGAAGACACTCGTGAGAGAGACAGTTCTCCTTTGTCGACCAAGTCTTGGACGAACAGCAGTTTGATGGAGATGTGCTTAGTGAGCTTGCTCACACCACGTCGAGAGGCTAGGGCCGTTGCGCTCGTCGAGTCCGTGGCCAAGTCCATCTTGAGAAGAGAGTCTGGCATGATTTCCCTTAACAGCGAAAGGACTAACATGCCCTCCTTAACTCCTTCTGTCATCGCTGTGAATTCACTTTCACATGATGAAAGGCTTATGGCTTGCTGAGTTCTGGAGAACGTGAGAAGCACCACGCCTGACAAGGCGACAAGCCCTCCTGAGCTGCACTTCGTGGACCAATCCGCATCGGTCATGATGCTGATTGTGATCCTTTTCATGTCTGGAACTTCGTTTAGCTGCAGTTTCATGACGTGGTTCATCGTTCCTTTGACATATTTGATGCAGCTGACGAGTTTCTTCCACGAGTCGGTAGTTGGGGCCGCGCAGTTGCGAGCCAACTCTTTCACCGAGTAGGCCAAGTCTGGCCGTTCTCCTAGGGTCCACATCAGGCGTCCTACGATTCCACGATACAACGTGTGGTGCTCTGCACTCAGAGGCTGAGCATCATCGGATGCTTTCGCGGAGGTGCCTGGCACCGGCGAAACTCTCCCGTTCAAGAGACCGCACATCTTCAGAGTCTCTTCCCAGTATGCAACTGGAATGCGGATGTAGATGCATTTCTCAGACTCTGAGTAGTTGTATTCACGGCCGAGATATCGGGTCCAGGTGGCACTACTTAGGTAGTCCTGCCATTTGATCTTGACAACCTTAGCAATGGCCGCAGTCACCTGGCGCGTTGTGGTCGAGTCACCGGTTAAGATGAGGTCGTCCGTATGGACGCTGAGGACCGCGATGAGTCCTCGCTTGGCACACCTCATGAAGTACAGGCTAGGGTCAGCCACACAGGGTGTGAGCCCTATGCGCTTGAGGAGGTAACGAAGGTAGTCCTGCCAGTACTTCGGAGAATGACGCAAGCCGTACAGCGCGCGTCGCAGTCTCCAGAGCATGCCTGGGCGTCTCCGCCTCACATTGGGTGGCGGAATGATGAAGATTTTGACGCCTTCGGGGATTGGTGCATGGAGAAACGCCGTAGAGACGTCGCCAGTGATCAGTTTCCATCCGAAGCTGAGACAGAACCAGAGTAGCATTCTGAGGCCTAG
>JAPOKZ010000161.1:0-1235 GCA_029977385.1 Methanobacteriota archaeon | reverse complement strand
GGTGGTAACTATAACCATCCTAAGGTAGCGAAATTCCTTGTCGGGTAAGTTCCGACCTGCACGAATGGCGTAACGACTTCTCAACTGTCTCAACCACGAACTCGGCGAAATTGCACTATGAGTGAAGATGCTCATTACGCGCAGAAGGACGAAAAGACCCCGTGACCTTTACTATAGCTTGGTATTGGTGTTCGGTGCTGCTTGTGTAGGATAGGTGGGAGACTATGAAGCGAGGACGCCAGTTCTCGTGGAGTCATTGTTGAAATACCACTCTTGTAGCCCTGGATATCTAACCACGAACCGTGATCCGGTTCTGGGACAGTGCCTGGTGGGTAGTTTAACTGGGGCGGTTGCCTCCCAAAAAGTAACGGAGGCGCCCAAAGGTTCCCTCAACCTGGTTGGCAATCAGGTGGTGAGTGTAAGTGCACAAGGGAGCTTGACTGTGAGACTGACAGGTCGAGCAGGGACGAAAGTCGGGACTAGTGATCCGGCAGTGGCTTGTGGAAGCGCTGTCGCTCAACGGATAAAAGGTACCTCGGGGATAACAGGCTGATCTTGCCCAAGAGTCCATATCGACGGCATGGTTTGGCACCTCGATGTCGGCTCGTCGCATCCTGGGGCTGGAGTAGGTCCCAAGGGTTGGGCTGTTCGCCCATTAAAGCGGTACGCGAGCTGGGTTTAGAACGTCGTGAGACAGTTCGGTCCCTATCCGCTGCGCGCGTTGGAAATTTGAGAGGATCTGACCCTAGTACGAGAGGACCGGGTTGGACGAACCTCTGGTGTGTCAGTTGTCCTGCCAAGGGCACCGCTGATTAGCTACGTTCGGGATGGATAACCGCTGAAAGCATCTAAGCGGGAAGCCGGCCTCAAGATGAGATTTCCATACCTTTTAGGTGAGAGGCTCCCAGTAGACGACTGGGTTGATAGGCCGGATGTGGAAGTGGGGACTAACGACCCATGCAGCTGACCGGTACTAATAAGCCGATAACTTGACACCACATGAGTGGTGCTCGCGTCCACTTTGTGGTTCTCGATTTACGGTCGAGAACCGATCGGCAACCTAAGGGTTGCCCTCAGACTGATAAATCAATAGTGTTTCGGCGGCCATAGCGAAGGGGAAACGCCCGGTTACATTCCGAACCCGGAAGCTAAGACCTTCAGCGCCGATGGTACTGCGAGGGGGACCTCGTGGGAGAGTAGGACACCGCCGGACTTCTTTGTGAAATGGCCACCCG
>JAPOKZ010000142.1:0-1541 GCA_029977385.1 Methanobacteriota archaeon | reverse complement strand
GATAGACCGGAAGTTGCAGGAGTCGGGGGGCCTAATTTTGCACCCGTAGAGGAGTCTTCCTTCTGGCAGAGGACGATTGACGTAGCTTTCTGTAATAAATTTCTAACCGCTGGAACAAATTACGGCAAGAGGGCAATGACGGAATTAGAGGAAGTTGAGCAGTTGCCTGGAGTGAACTCAGCATATAGGAGAGAAGTTCTAGACGAGGTGGGTTCATTTGACTCGGGGGCTATTGGAGCGGAGGACGTAATGATGGATCATCGCATCAGATTGGCAGGATATCGGCTGTGGTCTGATGGCAGTGCCGTAATGTGGCACCGTAGACGTGGAATCAGAAGAGTAAGGATGCAAATCCGGAACTACGGACTAGTTAGAACATTGGCGGGGAGGAGGTACCCGGAGCTATGGGGATTAAGCCACAGCATGGTATCCTCATTCCCGATACTAGTGGTGATGTCTGTCATTTCCTTCATTTGGGGGTGTTCTAACGGAGGGCTATCTTGGCCTGAATTCTGGGATATTTCCACGGATGCTGTCCCCATGGGGATTGAGAGGGCGATGGTCCACCAGTTCCCTACTCTAGTTGCCTTGTTCAACACTATTGCATGGATAGGAGCAGTACGAGGCCCATCTCCGAGTAAGAGTACCTCAACTGTTTTCTTATCTCCCATTGTTTCTTTCATCCTGTTATGGGATTATGGAGTGGGCATCAACAAAGCTAGAGTCGCAATAGCTAGTGGCAGTTCGTCTTCACAGATTGACGATAGAGCAAGAAATTAGTATTACTTTTTCTTGGTCATTCTTCCAGAATTTATTTGCCACGTTGGTTGTTTAGGCCGCCAGAATAGAGATGTGAAAAGTCCGAAAAAAATTCCTCCGATTATTAGGTTGAGCCATCCCTCCCTTAGATATCCCTCACTTGCATTAAAGTTAGCCCACAAGAAGGAGGGTATGACTCCTAAGAAAAGAGAGATCAATACCTCCTCAATTACGATTCTCTGATTGTCCTTCCTGATAGGAATACTGGGAGGGTCATCGGGCCAATTGGGATCTTCTCTGATTACAAGACGAACAGATTCTGGTTTTTCAGCTTCTGAGAGAGGAGATCTATGGATCGGAACAGGACCTCTCTTTGACCAGTGTCTGAGATTTCCTAGGCCGCTATTGCCCCCATAGTGCGGCCTACCATCGCAAGCCTTTCCCCAGTAGTCATGATACCTATCTTCTAGTCCCTCGATACAACCTATTTCTGCAGATAGAAGTCCCCTTGAGTTAGCAAGCTCCCATTCTGACTCAGATGCCATCTCGGCTCCCGTTGATTTAACAATCTTCAATACCTCATTTGAGGGTACTGGAGTTCTGGAGATTTTGAAACTATACCCGATTGAGACCTCATGCCTTGGACCAATCCCTCCGAATAATATTGACCTGTTATCGGATCCAATTACCACGATTCCAGGTTTGACCTCAGACCACTCAATAGAACCTGACAAGGTCAGCCCTCCGCTGAACCCAGTTCCCCCGTCTGTATTGACCACTGT
>JAPOKZ010000126.1:0-1829 GCA_029977385.1 Methanobacteriota archaeon | reverse complement strand
TGCAATCGGAGAGGGAGAGAGAGACGACGCCCCGATGCTATGGATAGGGGAGCCTCTCGGATCGAAGCAAGGGGATCAAAACGCTCCATCGATTGATATCGCTGTTGATCCCCTGGAATGTACTAATCACGTAGCAAAAGATCTTCCAAACGCGATGGCCGTACTAGCTGCAGCTCCACGGGGATCACTATTGCATGCTCCAGATTGCTACATGGATAAGATTGCAGGGCCTGCAGAGATATTCGACAACATTAGTCTCGAAGCAGATGTTGATTACAATATCGAGGGGGCCTCAGATGCGTTGGGAAAAACTCCATCTGATATGCAAGTCGTGGTTATGGATAGGCCCAGGCATGAGGATTTGATACGGAATCTAAAGGATTTGGGAGTTTCCCCGATACTTATTGGTGACGGGGACATAGCAGCTGCCCTGAATGCTGCAGACCCAGAATCGGAGATTGATATGTTAATGGGTATAGGGGCAGCCCCGGAGGGAGTGATTACAGCAACCGCTCTAAGAGGTCTAGATGCCCCCTTTGAGGGTCGGCTCGTGTTCAAGAACGAAGGACACAGGGAGAGGGCAGAGGAAATGATTGAAGGAGACATAGAGAGAATCTGGTCTCGAGATGAACTCTGCTCCACAGAAGACTCCGTTTTCATTGGTACAGGAGTTTGTGAAGGGAGAACGAAAGGAGTTGAAGATCTTGGAAACGGATCCTACAGTGTTCATTCCGAGATTATAGATGTCAAATCAAAAGAACACTACTTCGTTTCAACTACAATTTAGACGGCCAATACAGGCCCCCCCATTCATGATCTATTGACGATGGTTTCTTTTCTTGTCGCCCCCTCCACTAATCAGAGGAAAGAAGATGGACAGAGAATTATTGGAAAAAAATGCTAGATTTTTAGTCTCTCCGGGCAGGGGTATTCTAGCTGCTGATGAGAGCAACGGAACGATGTCCAACCGACTAGAGGCAGTAGGTGTGGAAGCTTCTTCTGAGACTAGAAGAGCATACCGTACTAACCTCTTCTCCACAGAGGGTTACGAATCAGCAATAAGTGGTGTAATACTATTTGATGAAACGATCCGTCAATCAATGCAAGATGGAACTCCAATACCAACTGAACTTTCTAGAAGAGGAATCCTTTCTGGAATAAAGGTCGATACAGGCGCAAAGGAACTTGCCAACCATGATGGTGAGAAGATAACCGAGGGGCTCGATGGACTTAGAGAAAGATGCTCTGAGTATTTCGCAATGGGAGCGAGATTTGCAAAATGGCGTGCGGTAATTAGGATCGATGACGGCCTTCCAACCAAGGCGTGTATTTCCACTAATGCACACGCTCTAGCAAGGTACTCAGCAATTTGTCAGGAGCAGGGGCTAGTCCCCATTATCGAACCAGAGGTTCTGATGGACGGAGGACACGATGCCACAAGATGCTTCGAAGTAACAGCAGAGATTTTGGATGCCACCTTCTCTGAATGTGAAAACCAAGGAGTACATATTCCCGGAGCATTGCTGAAGCCAAACATGATAATTGCAGGTAATGATTGTGAAAATCAGATTTCTCGAGAGGAGGTCGCAAATCTAACTGTTGAATGCCTAACAAAACATGTCCCTCACAACCTTCCGGGGATAGTATTTCTCTCTGGCGGACAATCAGACGAAGATGCTACTGCCCATCTCAATCTAATGAACAAGATGACTGTAGAGCACCCTTGGGAGCTGTCATACTCCTATGGAAGGGCACTCCAGGCAGATGCTCTCCGAAAGTGGGCAGGTAGTGATGAAGACTCTGAAGTTTCTAGCCAGACAGCCTTTTCA
>JAPOKZ010000124.1:0-1864 GCA_029977385.1 Methanobacteriota archaeon | reverse complement strand
TGAAGGACGTGGTACGCTGCGATAAGCCGTGGGAAGTTGCGAACAATCTTTAATCCACGGATTTCCGAATGGGGAAACCCGGCCCTTTAGGGTCATCGCATGACGAATACATAGTCATGTGAAGCAAACCCGGAGAACTGAAACATCTCAGTACCCGGAGGAAAGGACATCAACAGAGACTCCCTTAGTAGCGGCGAGCGAACGGGGACCAGGCCAGTGGCCTTTGTTAACTAACCGGAAGTGTCTGGAAAGGCGCGCCATAGTGGGTGATAGCCCCGTACGGGTAAACGAACAAAGGTCCTTGAGTAGGGCGGGACACGTGAAATCCTGTCTGAACATGGGGGGACCACCCTCCAAGCCTAAGTACTCCTCAACGACCGATAGCGAACCAGTACCGTGAGGGAAAGGTGAAAAGCACCCCGATGAGGGGAGTGAAATAGACCTGAAACCGAATGCCTACAATCAGTCGGAGCCGCCTTGAGCGGTGACGGCGTACCTTTTGTATAATGGGTCAGCGAGTTACTTTGACGAGCAAGCCTAAGCCGTTAGGTGTAAGCGAAGCGAAAGCGAGTCTGAATAGGGCGTATAGTTCGTTTGAGTAGACCCGAAACCGGGTGATCTAGCCATGGGCAGGTTGAAGGTACGGTAACACGTACTGAAGGACCGAACCCACGTCTGTTGAAAAAGACGGGGATGACCTGTGGCTAGGGGTGAAAGGCCAATCAAACCCGGAGATAGCTGGTTCTCCGCGAAAACTATTTAGGTAGTGCGTTATATATTACTGCCGGGGGTAGAGCACTGGATGGGCTAGGGGGGCGCGAGCCTTACCAAACCTAACCAAACTCCGAATACCGGTAAGTACAGTATAGCAGACAGTCCATGGGTGCTAAGGTCCTTGGACGAGAGGGAAAGAGCCCAGACCACCAGCTAAGGTCCCTAAGTTATGGCTAAGTGGGAAAGGATGTGGGAAGGCCAAGACAGCCAGGAGGTTGGCTTAGAAGCAGCCATCCTTTAAAGAAAGCGTAACAGCTCACTGGTCTAGACAAGCCGGCCTGCGCCGAAGATGTAACGGGGCTAAAGCCACATACCGAAGCTGAGGACGTGATTTATCACGTGGTAGCAGAGCGTTCTGTAGGCCTGTGAAGCGTAACCGCGAGGTTGCGTGGAGGTATCAGAAGTGAGAATGCTGACATGAGTAGCGACAAAGAGTGTGAGAAACACTCTCGCCGAAAGTCCAAGGGTTCCTGAGCTAGGCTAATCCGCTCAGGGTGAGTCGGCCCCTAAGGCTAAGGAGAAATCCGATGCCGATGGGAATACGGTTAATATTCCGTAACCAGGTGTGAGTGACGAATGGCGTAAGTTGTCAGTGCTTATTGGATTGTGCTGGCAGCGAAGCTGTTCCAGGAAAGAGCTCCACCGCATGACCGTACCCGAAACCAACACAGGTGGACTGGTAGAGTATACGAAGGCGCTTGAGAGAACTACGTTGAAGGAACTCGGCAAATTGCCTCCGTAAGTTCGCGAGAAGGAGGCCCCGTCTTTGGGCAACCAGAGGCGGGGGGCACAGACCAGGGGGTAGCGACTGTTTACTAAAAACACAGGGCTCTGCTAAGTCGCAAGACGACGTATAGGGTCTGATGCCTGCCCGGTGCCGGAAGGTTAAAAGGAGATGTGAGAGCGTCGAATTGAAGCCCCGGTGAACGGCGGCCGTAACTATAACGGTCCTAAGGTAGCGAAATTCCTTGTCGGGTAAGTTCCGACCTGCACGAATGGCGTAACGACTTCCCCACTGTCTCCAACATCGACTCAGCGAAATTGAATTCTCCGTGAAGATGCGGAGTACCCGCGGTTAGACGGAAAGACC
>JAPOKZ010000025.1:0-13629 GCA_029977385.1 Methanobacteriota archaeon | reverse complement strand
TGACACGTCCCTCATTCCATCTCTAAGTTCCGAAATGCTGACCTTCTCGGATTCCGCTAACTCTTCTACCTCTGGGAAAGAAGTATCTCTGTACGTCTCAATAACTGTCCCATCGTTGATTTGTATTTCTGGAGTCTCACGAAACTTTCTGACCGATGCCCCCACTATCTTCACTAGAGCGCCCTCCTCATGTTCGAAATCCTTCCACGACAGGAATCCGATACTACCTGAAGAGTCTGAGATTCTACCCCTAACTACTTTCAACTCTCCACTGCCATCCTTCCTGACTATCACGTCTGGCTTTGCTGACATGACCCTACCAACGATATTCACGAACCCTTCAACCTCTAATGCTCTGGCGATAGAAATGGGGTCGTTGCTCGTGGGAGGGGCAGAGCCACCTCCCTCCTTCAGGACGGTTACCCTGGTGGTCCTGTTGATATTCAGGGATCTCTTATCGTTCCACTCGTTTACTGAGGCTCCCTCGAGCCTGACAATCGAACCGGGAACCATTGCTTCTCCCTTATTTCCCCAGTCCTTGTAGTCCCACCGGATCCTCTCGGAGCTAGCTTCCCACGGATTGTCCTCGATCCATCCGAATGCAATCTGCTTCTCCTCGCCCCTAACCATCTGGGTCCTGGGGGTGTACGATATCACAGCAACTTCGACTGAGACGTTCCTATCGTCTGAACCTAGTTCCGAGAACCTCTGAACCTTCTTCTCTTGGCGCACTTGGGTGTTAGATCCCGATGTTACCTCTACCCCAGTTGCCGCCTGGAACTTCCTGATCACGGACCTTAGGGCATCTTCAGGAGGGATTAGGAAGTCACTTTCGTATCTTTGGAACTCCTTCCCTATCTCCTCATCATTTGCATCTGGGCACTCTTGCTTCACTACTGCTATCTGGTTTGCGTATGCTGTCAGGTCACTCATCACTCTCACCCCTATTCAGAGATGGGGTGTCGAGACTATTTCAACCAACGATTCATTAGGACTGAAATGCACCAGACATGACGTTGCTAGGGAAACGATTGTCGATGCGTGTTGGGGAAGACTCGGCACCTCATTACCTCCGGAGACAGCCCTTCGAATCGGCGGTCTTTGAACGTGCCCATGGAAATCGAGATCCACCGACGGCGTTTTCTCTGGATGCCCTCACGGATTGCCAATGGCAAACCTCGATACTTGCATATTTGGTGTTCTAACGGTCTCTGATCGAGCTAGCAAGGGAGAGTATGATGACCTCAGTGGCCCTGCGATAGAAGGTTTCCTGGAGGAGGCTCTGACTTCCAAATGGGTGGTTGAAAGGAGGCTGGTTGAAGACGATAGGGATTCCATAGAGGCAGCCCTGGTCGACCTGATCGACATCCATGGATGCTCTGTAGTGGTTACCACGGGGGGGACCGGGCCAGCCCATCGGGACGTCACTCCCGAGGCCACTGAGAACGTTTGTGACAAGATCCTCCCTGGCTTCGGGGAGCAGATGAGGGCAGTGTCGATGAAACACGTCCCCACGGCAATGCTCTCCAGGCAGATGGCTGGGATTAGAGGGTCCTCGCTAGTGATCAATCTGCCGGGCTCACCTAGGTCGATTCGAGAGATTCTGGACTCCGTCTTCGCCGCTGTCCCGTACTGCGTGGATCTGATTGGCGGGCCTTACATCACTACTGATCCTGAGGTCGTAGACTCGTTCAGACCCCCTCATGCAAGACGCGAATGATTCATTCGAGAGCCTCGTTTCGGATGAACATGGCGAAGATGAAGACGGGTGTTGGGAGCACTGGAAGGGAAAACGACGAGATCAGGGAAATTGAGGTCAAGCTGGACTTCACCCCCAATGCACTGTCTTCCCTGCTCTACTCGCAGGGGGACACTCAAGTTCTGGTCTGCGTAACCAAGGCACCCTCCCTCCCTAGGTGGTTTCCTCGAGACTCTGACAGGGGTTGGGTGCATGCCGAATACTCGTTGCTCCCAGGCTCGACCGATACCAGATTCAGGAGAGAGAGAAGCGGTGCCAAGGGTAGGACGATGGAGATAGAGAGACTAGTCGCTCGATCGCTGAGGGGAGCAGTAGACCTGGAGCAACTGGGTCCCGTGGCGCTGACCGTGGACTGTGACATACTGAATGCCGACGGAGGAACTAGATGCGCTTCAATAACAGCGGCAAACATCGCACTTAGGCTCGCAGTCAGGAGACTCATATCCTCGGGGGAGTGCCTGCCTAAGGACAGGAGGCTTACCAGGGATCAGATCAGGAAAGGCGCGAAGCAGGAGACTCTCAGCAAGGAACAGATGGCTTCTCACGAAGACTCAGTGATGCCCAATGACGTTGCAGCACTTAGCGTGGGGATGGTCGAGGGACAGGTCTGGACAGACTTGGATTATGTGCTCGACAGCAATGCAGATGTAGACATGAACGTCGTGATGACTAGCTCTGGAGACTTCGTAGAGGTCCAGGGAACCGGCGAGGAGGCAACCTATTCCAGAGAAGAGCTAGACTCTCTGATCGACGCTGCAGAGGCTGGAATAGCGAAGTTGCACAAGCTCCAGAACGAAGTCCTCTCTAAAGTGAGTTGATGGTGGGACTGGCCGGACTTGAACCAGCGGCCTCCGCATCTTCAGTGCGGCGCTCTCCCAGCTGAGCTACAGTCCCGTAGCATCCCACGCCACCACCGTCCCGACTTCAAGCCTTCCTAGTCCAAGGAGGATGAAAAAGTCCCGTTCCGGGAGTAAGTAAAAAGCCGATCAGGCCCAACATAGTGCATGAGTCAGACCCCAGAAAACACAGTTGTACGTTCAGAATACGATGCTTCGATGGTAGGACTGTACGCATCTCTGGTCGCTGGTGGACTTATGCTGGCCTATGCGATTTGGTATGTCACGGTAGTGAATGTGGACAACGACTACTCTTTCCTGACCCTTGGTGTAATCACTGGAGCCACTGCGGTATCTGTGATAGGATTACACGAGTGGATGAGGAGTCAGGCTGGCCCAGATAGGCCGGAGAACCCGATCGAGGAGTACGGAGGGGCGATAGCGGTTCTGATGGGGGCACTCTCTGTTGTGTGGCTCTCTCGGTTCGCAGTTTTCTATGCAGGCCAAGAGAAGGACTGGATAGCAATTCAAGATGGGGATGTTTGGATGCCCGTGTGGCTCGCGGCATTGCAGGCCGTAGGCATTCTTATTGTGATGGAGATAAGCACACGGAATATCCGGAGGCACTCTCTCGGGACGCTTCCGAGGACGGTTGTTGTCCTAGCCCCTCTAGCGGTTCTATTCAGCGGGGTGAAGATATGGCTGGAATACTCGCGGGGGGAGGTCGAGACCTTCATCACCCTTTCAGCGATTCTTCTCTCTGGGTCCGCCGTACTTTACTCACTTAGGCTAGATAGGGCCATCCTGTACCTATTGTCCTCGGGAGCCGCGGTAGGACTGCCCATCTTCATAGCACTCAGCTCTTGGGGGGAGACTGAGCACGCCAGTCTGCTTGTTCCAGCAGTTGTGATAGTAGGGATTACCGCTACCGACAGAAGCCTATCCAAGAAAATGATCGAGAATGGGTCTGGAGCTGTGGTGGCAGCCATTCTGTTCTGCCAGATTCTCGCTGCTGACGAGACGCAGTTCTCAATAGCAGGGAATACCATCTCCGAGCACCCTTTCGGACTCACCTTCTGGCTTTGGGTCGCCCTTCTAGTCGGTTGGTTCGCACCAACGACGATGCAGAGAACCCCTGCTATGCCAGTGGGGCTGGCATTAGCACTGGCACTCCTCTCGGACGAGGCTGCCATGGTAGCATGGGCGGTCGGAATCTGTGCATTCGTATACCTGGAGACCCGTCCACAGGCACGAGACTGGGTCGTGAGAGCTACATACGTAGCTATGGTGGTATCGTGGACCGTGTCCTCATTCATAGGTGTAGGAAGGGGGGGAAACATACTCGAGATAGGCTCCTCCGAACTCAGTGTAGTAGATGGGATTTCCCTAGTACTCTTCCCATCATTGCTGGTCCTTGGAATATGGGCCCAGTGGAGGGGCAGGCTGAGGCTGTATGAGGGCCCCTCGGTCCTCTTGGTACTCGCATCGTTGAATTTCGAACTTCTAGAGGACGCCGGGCCTCTCTTCCTGGTGATCCTTTCATCAGCATCACTATTCCAACTGAACTGGTTCCTAGCCTCGAGATTTGAAGATAGATACGAAAGGGAGTGGTTTTCGGACGTGGGATATCTAGTTCTCTTATCGTCTCCATTGGTCCTTTCCAGTATTCTAACAATCGGAGAATCGGATCTGGAACCGATGATTCTGGCATTACCCCTGCTACTATCCTTCGGTGTGTTCGGAATCTGCCATAGGTGGAGAGTCGAGGGCGAGAGCCTTATTCTAAGGCCGGAGATGGTGGCTATGCTCCTACTGGTTCTTGCATTCCTGCTCAATAACGCCCGCCCTTGGGAGGAAAGGGACTTCTCGACAGAAACCATTTCCCTGACTCTGGCTTGCTCAGCTCTGCTTGCAGCCCTCCTAGCATTAGAGGGAGGGGCAGCATTCAGGACAACCCCATTCGAGAGACTAGTGGGGATAACTTACCTCTTCTTCGTCTCGGTGATTTCAGCAAATATTCTCTTTTCAGAGGGTGCAGAACTCTGGGCGCGGGTAACTAGGGACTTGATAATCATCTCCGCCCCAGTTGTCGTAAACTTCCGCTTGAAGACCATGATTGACCTATCACAAGAGGCTAGAAACTTCGGCAGCCTGACCCTTTTCGGGCTACTCTTAATCGGGTTGACCGATTCCTCGGGGGGGTTACTCGCACTACCGGTTTTCGCCATCGCTGTGCAGAGGGCTGCCAAGCACGTTTCCACTCCAGTCCTTGTGGCGCTGCCTGTAGTTGCCGTGATCTATGCATCTTTCTTCGACTCTCTACGGGACGAAAGCGATCTGATATGGGCACTCCTCAATGGCATCCCATACTTGGGTGAAACGACGGATATTCTCCTGTTTGACACTCCCAGATGGGTGTCCCTTCTACTGTTATCCATTCCGGCATCTGTTGCAATCCACCTCCCTTCCGAAAAGGTGCGTGAGGGCGGATCAAGATACGGACCAGAGCAACTCTTCGGACCCGCAGTAGCTGTTCTTCTCTCTGTGGCATTCCTCCTTCCAGATCCTCGGACTGCGCCCATAGTCATCGTGGCAGTCATCACCGCCGGAGCATGGAGGCAGGGAGTAATCAATTGGTTCTGGATTTCTCCCATAGCATGGTTCTGGGCTTCTCTGGAGCTATTCCAGTATCTCGAAGTTGGACAAGGCTCGGACTATGCCCGGGTCGTCGGGGGGTTAGCCGGATTCCTTCAGTACCTACTTTTCCATAACGGGTTGCTCCTCGCGAATTCACAGTTAGAAGGACATGATATAGGTGATGACGAATATCTAGGTCTGGCTTCCAGGGGTTATGGGTACGTCTTCCTTCTTATTTCCGGAGGATTAAGCGGAGCTCTCCCATTCATCTCTGCCTTAGTGGCTGGATGGGACGGTCTAAGGAGCGGCACTCCAATCGTTCTGCACGGATCGGTTTTGGTCCAAACTTTGACTCTAGAGTCATGGTTGAGTGGAGATTTTGGAATTCACTCTGAAGATGCGCTGCTCTGGCCCATTGCTGTAGGCATTGTCATGGTTGGATTGTCATGGCGCAGGACGAACCCCTACGGGCGGGAGGTACTCGTTCCGACTCTTGGCACATCCGAGTCAGAGCCCTTCGATATGGAGAAGGACTTCGGGATGTTCGGCTCCGCATTCTTCCTGATTGCCATGTTCCCATACTCTGAGTACATTGACGTGGATTTCGCGTTCGGGGGATCCATTGTGATCCTATCCTTGCATCATGTCATCGTCGGTTTCGGCAGGGATCACGGATGGAGGAGACTGATCAGTCTTATCGGCATGCCTTCAGGACTCATTGTCACAGGTGCTGCTTATGAGGGACTGATCATGGTGCTGATGTTGTTCCTAGCAGCTTTGACGCTAATTGGCCAAGCCGTCCTGTATGCCTCAAGAGGGGGTTTGGAGATTGGGAGCACAATCGAGGGCGCAGCTCCGATCGCCTCAATGGTAGGGGTTTCTGACGCTTCTCCGGAGCCTAGCAAAACCAAAGATGAACCAGCTGAGGTTAGCGAGGAGGCGGAAACAGAGGATGATACTACATCGGAAGAGATGGACGAGGAGGAAAATCCCGACCTGGAACCAGTGAAACCACATTCTCCGTTATTCGAATCAGAAGGCGCCCTCTTCGGAATTAGATTGGAGCCCAACATGATGAACAATCTAGGGGAGATGATCTCGGCAAACAGTACCGTAGACTTTAGCAAGTGGTCCCCAGTTCTGGCGATTAGCTCCAACGGATCGATAGTCCTGAATTGGGAGAAGTCTTCCTCAGAGGAGGAGTGAGCAAGAGAAGAGGGTTTACTCGGTAAGCGCTGAACTCACTCTTCTTCGGACTCGCCGATCTTTCGAACATTGATGGCGTTAGGGCCCTTGTCACTGTCGCCTATTTCGAACTCGACAATGTCTCCTTCGCCAATTCTTCCGTCTATTTCTGTAGTGTGTACGAAGAGATCGTCTCCATCATCGCGTCCGATGAACCCATATCCTTTCACGTAGTTGAACCACTTCACAGTTCCTGTCTCCATGTGCACGGCTCGAAAAACAGGTTATTGAACTAGACTGCTCAAAGGGGTGCGAGTCGCTAGAACACGTCATCTTCGTCTTCGGAATCATCGAATGATATCATCCCGCTGGATTTACCCGTCTTGCCCTTGGCCGGGGCCTTCTTCGCTACGACCTTCTTGGGCCCTTCTTCCACCTCTCCTGTTAGCTGAGCCTTTCGAGCCGCCGCTGCCTCCTCCTCCTTCCTCTTCAACTCCTCAGGATCTATTCCCTGCTGGGCCGCGAGTTTGGCTCTTCGCTCGTCACGAGCCTTGATTTCCAGAAGTCTCTGCCTAGCCTTATCGTAATGCTGAAGCATATACATCGCATCGTGCTCAAGCAGGGGCGAGTCCGAGATTATCGTGATGTCCATCCAGTCCCCTTCCTCAGCAAGGTACTCTGCGAAGGGCTCGAACTTTAGGTCTGACTTCTTAATCTGAGTATAGTGGAGAGCATTGCCCATCCTGTGCTCGACTCCGGCGAAGTGACAGTAGAACGTCGAGCCTCCGTATGTCTCCCTTGCTTGATCGAATAGCTCAGCATAGTCCTCGCTGGTCCTCAGCCTTCCATGGCCTCGAGCGTGGATATGCCCCATATTCAGGACCGGCACAGTACCCTCGACATGATTGCAAACTTCCAGGACTTCTTCCACGGTTCCCCATAACTCCTGCCTTCCGGAGGTCTCGACCCCAACTAGGGATGGCTCAGATTCGTGAACCCAAGGGAATGCCGAGTACTCCTCCTCTTCCTCTTCGTCCCCCCATACTTCTCTGACCCTCTCGACAACTCCAGCCATAACATTGGCTACCTGCTCATTGGCCTCGGCCCCAGGATCATACTCCCCGTATGGGCCTACATGGAATGTAAGATGCCTAGCGTTGATTATCTTCCCAGCCTGCAGACTCGTCTCCATCTTTGAAAGAGTTCTATTCCTCTCCCTCTTGCTACCGAGTAGTTCCGCGTAGTAAGGACCGTGCATGTTCATCTCGAAGTCAGACTTCCAAGAGAGAATTCCCGCCTGCCAATATTGGTCGAAATGCTGGGGCTGGATGGTCCTGACAGTCTGTACCTCCATTGCGTCTAGTCCCAGCACAGTGATGTCGTCCATCCCCTCCACTATGGTGCGGCCTTTGCAGGAGAGGGGAACTCCGGCTGGCCCTAGTTTGAGTGGCATCTCATTGGCCTCGCGGGTCCGGCCGAAAGGGTGCCCCTTCAAAAGGAGTTTCAGTTGGAGTCTCTGATTGACGCCCGATTAATCGAATCTAGAAATGGCCGCATTCGTAATCGCCGATGCCCCATAACCTGCCGTTGGAAGGCTACACAGGAACCCAGCTAGCCACCGTTCAGACTCCATCCCCTCCGCAACTTCTACAACATCTCTGCCCATGGAGTGACTCACCTCTGCGATCCCTCTAACTGGTTCGAATGTACATACTATGGGAACTGCTCCCCTATTCCTAATCTCGTCTAGGAGGAGGTTAGGGGCAGTATCTTCGATTTTTGAGATTCCCTCCACCGCCTCATTGCTGATGAAAAGAATGTTGACCTGCCTGATTCTCTCGATTACGTAACCCCATGCCTCCTCCAGCCTTTCGGCTTCACTAGGAACTCCCACTATCATTACTGATTTGCACCCCTCCAACTCAGCGAATGTCAATGAAGAGCCCCATGCGGATTTCATTGAATCGCCAGCCAATGGGCCGTCCGAGGAAAGAATTAGCCAGTGCTTGTTTCCAAGAACAAACCTCCAATCAATTAACCCCTGGTCGAACTCTTCGTAACCGTCCGATTCAATGATGAAATCCACTTCTGCTCCTATTCTATACGCCTCTTCTGTGACCGAGGAAGCTAAATCTCTGCCGCCAATTCTCCCCAGGCCGGCAATCCTGATCGGCACCCCTTCCATGGTCTCCTCTCAACATCCACATCAAGAGGGTTGTCTATTCCAACTTCCATCTTAGGATTGCGATAGCCCCGCCCATCCCCAGTAGTTGCTTGCCCGAATCATGCTCTACTGACGCCTGAATCACCCTGCCACCAGATGCTTTGACCGAACTCGCGATTTCCTCCCATTCAGAGGACTCGTCCTCTCCCCTGAGGAGTCCAGCTTCGATTACTAAGGTCTCTACCGCGCCCTGCTCTGAGGCTTCGGCAATCATCTTAGCCCCATAGGTTACAGCCCCATTCGTAGAAATCCTCTTCAGCGACTCCTCGATTACCTTGACTTGTTCCACTATTGCATGCTCTCCGAGAAGAATGTCAGCGAGACCCTCGGAAAGAACCTCGTTTGCCGCAGCTCTTCCTCCGATTGAAGTAGGTACGTTCACCACTCTGTTCTTCGCTCCCGAATCTCTCAATTTGGACTCGAAACTCTCCCTGGCCAACCCCGGGCCGCAGATAATCAGAGGTATGTCATCGGGAAAAACCATCTTGCTCTCCTTAGCTACTTTTTCGAAGAACTCCTCCCTTATTGCGGATGAGTCCCCCGTCCTCTTCCCCCCTCCACGCAGATTGAACTGGGAAACATCTCTGATTCCATGAGTTGCAACCTCGAAGATTATAATCTCGTCATTCTCCACTACTAGGAGTCCGGATCTAGTCTTCTTTCCTGAAGCGATCGTCTCCTTCAATAGGGATGCATCAGACTTGGACAAACCCCCCTCTCGAGTCAATTCAACCTCGTCACCGGGAGAAATAACGTGGGTATGGTGGCTGCCGATATCTATCTTGGCTTCCTTAATGATGCCATGTACTCGGAGGCTGTCTGTGAATGGCTGGAAAGAGGTCTCTACAGCCTCTAAGAGAATCCACATAGGCTTCCTTTCAGCACTCTTGGCACGACCATCCTCCCTGGTCCCCGTCGTGGAGTCTCTTCTATGAGAGAGCATCCCAACTAGGCAACCAGTGCCGCAGACCTGAGATAGGACCCACAGATCGTCCTCGCTCTCTATCCTAAGCCTCAGCCCCTCGTCCAACCTCTTCACGCGACGCATTCCTGTACCTCCCAGCACTGTCGGAGAAGGGACGCTCTTGAAACCTTCATCGGTAATAACCGTGGGCGAAGGTCATGGATCCGCCAGCCTACTGGGGTGTCGCAGGCAAACCAATCTCCCATTCCCTCACTCCCAAGCTCTTCGCAATAGTGGGAGGGGAAATGGGACTGGACCAAGCAGAGCAGATTTTCTTAGAAGCCTCTAGTGAGGAGGAATTCTGCACCGAGGTAGAAATGCTGGAGGGCGATCTATGGCTCTCTTGTACTGCCCCTCTGAAGCACTCCCTGTATTCTAAATTGGGAGTGCAAGGTCCGGATGGAGTAAATGCAGTCAACCAATTAATTAGGTCAAATGGGGTATGGGAAGGTGCTAGTACTGATGGAGCAGGTTTTGTCTCTGCTTGCAGACACATAGGTGTCGAGCCAAACGGCTCCATTCTCAGAATGAGAGGAGGGGGTTCAGCCGCCCGCTCCATCGCTGCAGCATGGTCCTCAGAGGGGGGCTCAATAATTTTAGAGAAAGGACGGAGAACGCTCGTTAGAGGTCCTTGGGGCCCCAGCATATTAGAGTCAGGAAATGCACATATTTCTATCGATCTCGATACAATCCCTGCCGGAGAGGAATCCATGAGATTAGAGGCAGAAATACAAGTTTCTATTACGTACAATGAGTCTTCAACTAAGGATGATTTCGCTATCATCATGTTAGCTGCCCAGCATCTCGAGGCATGGCATTCTCTTTTCGCACCCAAAGGAGGGGGAATCATTCCTAGTTTAGCAGAGGTTCTTGCCCATCTATGATTCAAACAAATGGCGAATCGGCATTCATAGAGGTATGTTTCCGTGCTTCTTAGGAGGTATCAGGACCCTCTTGGTTAGCAAAGGTCTGAGCGCGCTGGCCAGGGCTCTCCTGGTTTCAGAGGGCTCGATGACATCGTCCAACCAACCGTGCCGGGCTGCGACGTATGGATCTCCAAACTTGTCTCGGTAGTCCTTCACCAGTTCAGAGTAAGTCTCATCCGGGTTATCTGAGTTAACTAGCTCAGCCCTGTGAATGATGCTTACGGCCCCCTCAGCACCCATGACAGCAAGCTCACCTGTAGGCCATGCCGCGTTGTAGTCCGACCCTAGATGCTTGCAACTCATAGCCAGGTAAGCTCCTCCGTATGCCTTTCTGGTGACTACTGCAAGCTTGGGAACAGTGGCCTCAGCGTAGGCATACAGGAGCTTGGCTCCGTGCCTGATTATCCCCCCCCACTCCTGAACAGTACCGGGAAGGAATCCGGGCACATCTACGAACGTCACTATCGGGATATTGAAACAGTCACAGGTCCTGATGAATCTAGCCGCTTTTACAGAAGCATCGATATCGAGACATCCTGCCAGAACCGAGGGTTGGTTTCCCACCACGCCCACTGGGACTCCGTCAAGTCTGGCAAATCCAATCACAACGTTCTCTGCATATGAGGGAAATAACTCGAGGAAGCGTTTGTCATCGAAAACCTCCGCTACTACCCCTCTCATGTCGTACGGCCTGTCCGAGTCGGGTGGGACAAGCTTGCTCATTCCTCTACACTTTCTCTTCCACTTATCTCCGGTGGATAGTCTTGGAGGCTCTGCCATCGTATGGTCCGGAAGGAATGAGAGAATCTCTGCAGCAATATCGAAGGCTCCGCTTTCGCTTTCAGAGATCATACAGGCCACCCCGCTCCTACTTGCATGGTGGGAGGCACCACCAAGAGTATCCTCGTCCACTTCCCCTGAGATTATCTCGGGGATGACGTATGGACTTCTCATGAACATCCTCCCTCTCTGCTGATCGAGTATTACGAAGTCTGAGAGCCCTGCAGCAAGAGCGCTTGTACCTGAAACAGTTCCCAGAACTATCGATACTATCGGGACCTTTCCAGAGCATGATACCAGCAGGTCCAGTAGCTCTCCATTAGGGCCTAGTGATGTAACTCCCTCATGGGGGCGCTGTCCGTCACCATCCCATATTCCGATGACAGGTAGTCGTGCCTTCTCTGCGAACTCAAGGATCTTGCATATCTTCCTAGCATGCATCTCCCCCATGGTTCCAGAGAATACTGCGAAGTCCTGCGAGAAGCATGCCACTCTTCTCCCGTCCAGCATACCGTGTCCAGCCACTACACCATCGCCCAGTGGATTGTGAAGATGCATGCCGTGATCCCCGGATCTGTGCCTGACGAAAGCGTCTATCTCTACGAAGCTCCCATCGTCGAGAAGGCTCAATATTCTCTCTCTAGCGGTTTTGGAGCCAGACTCCCTAATCTCCCTGATAACTGTCCTGTCTCCAGGAGATTTCGACTCGTGCCTCATCGCGTCCAAGTCTTCGCTTGGGCTAGACCCTGCCATGATGCGTCGAAGTGCAAGTCGGTTCATCAGCAAACCGGATGCCTAAGCTCTAGAGAATGCTGGGTTCTCGCCTACTAAGTCCATCTCCCACCCTTCTTCGACCGAATCCCTACCCCCTACAGATAGCAGGTGATGTAACTTTACCAGAGCAGATTCCGGTGGGCATAGAGAACCGTGTCCGATAATGCCTATCTCTTTCTGGTCCCTACCTTTGGAGTATACGTTCATGTTCACTGGTCCGTGAATTGTATTGGTAACCATCACTACGACCCCTCCCTCGGAGATGTGGTCCTGTAGCATCATCCTTAGTCTGGTGTTCTCCAGGCTGTCTTCTTCTGGATCGGATATTGGGAGGTGGCCCAGGCCAGTTCCATGGAAAAGCAGAGCATCGAAGTCAGCGTCAATCGCTCCTTGGACTTGATCGGGATGTAGGTGGGGGTCGGAGATGAATTGTGCAATGCGAATAGACTCATCGAACTGCTTCGGAGCAAGCGCCTCCACCCTAGCGTCATGGGCCTCTGGAGAGTAATCTATGTTCACACTATCTCCATCGATGTCTACGAATGCTAGAGCCTCCTGATTGATAGGCTTGAATGCGTCCCTGCGAGATGAGTGATACTTCCTGCAAGCACATCCTGGAAGTACGGAGCACCTGCCGTCAGAGGAACTCGCATGTACAATTACCACCGATGAATCGCGATAACCAGATGGAGGGGGTCCATGCGCCGCCCAATGTACCGAGGCGATAAGGTTCTCAGTCGCATCGGAAGACCCTCTGTCCGGTGATCTCTGCGATCCTGTGAGTACGATTCTACCCGGTGGCCTGCCTCCTTGACCGGACCACCCGTATGACATCGCTGCTGAGGAGATGTGTAGCGTATCTGTTCCATGTGTGATAACGCAACCAACCGCTCCCTCGGCGAACGCCTCTTCAGTGGCTTTCAGCATCCTGTTCCAGTGCCTGGGCCTAAGATCGTCTGACCACATGTTTCCGAGCTTCACCGCTCGAATCCTCGCTATCTTTCGAAGTTCGGGCACAGCATCCAGCAGCTCATGAGGATCGAATCGAGCAGTCACCGCACCGGTCGCATAGTCGACCTTACTGGCTATGGTCCCTCCCGTATGAATCAGATGTACAAGCGGAAGCGACTCATCCTGGGGTTCGATTTCCTGAACATCTCCCTCTATTACGGGCATTTCTTCCAGGACTTCGAATGAGTCAACGTATGACTCTGGGAACGAAACGTTGTATCCGTTCTGTAATTTCATCGTGATGAGTTTAGGGCCAGAACTTGGTAGGGCTACACCATTATGCTCGACCTTTCCGGACCAGGTCTTGACCACGAGCCTCACCGGAACCCCCGGCCTAGGCCAACCCTCCATGTATCTGGCAGAACGCCTCGGCCCATCAATGGCTCGCTTCGAGTTTGGTATTGGTGCCGGGAGCGGGACTTGAACCCGCGACCTTCGGATGACTCAGGCATCTCGAAGGGGGCCTACGGCGTGAACGTGCCTTTCGGCTGCCCTATGAGTCCGACGCGCTACCAACTACGCCACCCCGGCAT
>JAPOKZ010000181.1:0-1073 GCA_029977385.1 Methanobacteriota archaeon | reverse complement strand
TTTTTAAAGACATCCAGAGATATGGTTGTACTGTGACAACGAAAAATGCATCGTTCCAACGTCAAAAGGTTCTTCTCTCTATTCTTCTCCCTGAACTTTCAGAACTGGTACAAACAGAATTGAAAAACAGACTCCATCAAGTCGCAGAAAGGCGCGTGCAGCATGCAGCCCTGGGGGGAGGAAAAGGCTGCACAAACGCGCGTGATACATCCCGTGCATGTGTTCATCGATGCAACCTGCTTCTATCACCACGTACCACTGCCTCCCGAACTCCTGGCCGATTTGAGAACGTGAAATCTGCAGAACACTCCTCCTCCTCGTTCTTCCTCCCACTCCTGTTCACCTATGAGGGATGCCATTCCTGTGCCCCTGCAACTTGACGGCTCCCATTACTCATCACTCCTGCAGGATCAACGCAAAACACCTTCCCCATCAACCCTCACCCGTCACATGTCCCCTCCCATGTGTCCTCACCTCCCTGTCCAAGTCTATGTTCAATGACTTCAACCACTGTCCACCTATTCGTCCGCATCATCTCTCATCACCCCTGGGAGTCCCTCGTACCTGTAACCCGGTACACGCATGCCTTGATATCACATCGAAACACATTTCTGAAATCTCCCACCCTCAGATATTGCCTCTATCCCTCCCTGTGGTCCACACTACGTTGCACACAACTCATGATTTTGTTCAAGTCCCTTCCAGGTCCCTACAGGGCAGGTACAAGAGTGTCTCAACGGATCACTCTCAAACTTTGCATCACCCTTCTGGACGTCCAGGGCAACGGTTTCCAGGTCTGAAAACGTGCCCTGTCCTGCCTAATTTCGACTCAGACCACCGCCCACTTCCCATTCACAATGCCCTCCCAACCCCCGCATCGTGTCCACTACATCTCTGCACCCTTTCAACATCCTAATAATGTTAAAACTGATCTGGAAAGCTCGATCAAAGACCGTTCTGATCATGTATTCAGATATCCTGTAACCCAACTCCTCACAGAGATCTCAACCCTCAAACCCCACACTGAAAAACACGAAATCTTCAAAATTTCGACACATTTTCCAATATCATGC
>JAPOKZ010000024.1:0-14664 GCA_029977385.1 Methanobacteriota archaeon | reverse complement strand
TGACTGGAAGGCAATCACAGCACAGGATTGTAGTGGATACGATTCGAGAAATCAACAAACGGATTCCTGAAGGATTCTCTAAAGTGAAGTTAGTGGACATTATTGGCAGAGAAGGGATGTGTAAAATCGTAGACAAATCTACTGGAAAATGCAATTGTGAGGTTGGAGTAACTGAGGCAGAAAGAAGGTTTCTAAGATCTGAACTTGAAGATTTCATCCACACGGAGCCAAGGCATGTTGACCAGATCTTGAAACGAGTTGAGAAGACTGAGGTTTGTGCTTGGGCTACTGCTAGAGAAGCTGCCAAATCAACTAATGTAATCGTTTGTGACTACAATCACGTGTTCGTAGAAGGTGTCAGAGAGGCATCACTCCCTGTAATGGGGGTAGAATTGGATAACTCCATACTAATTGTGGATGAGGCTCACAACCTTCCTGATAGGATTAGGAGCGGTTTGGAGAGGCGAGTGACCGAGAGGGTCTTCGAGAGGGCTCTGTCGGACGTTCAAGAATATAAGGAGAACATGCAGAAAAATCAGAGAGAGCTGGATATACCAGAATCAAACCAGCTTAGAGAAGCTATTTCCTTGGAGAAGCAAATTAAGGCATTGAAAGAAGACTCTGGTCTGAAAAGGTGGTTCGCAGAAAACAAGAAAAAGATAGAGAATACAAGGGACGATGATCTAAGGGTCGATACACAGGAATTTCTCGATGTTATCGCCTTTGCAATTGAAGGCATTCTTGAAGATGATTCGAATGATAGTATTCAACGAATAAGGATGATGATATCGAGATTGGTTTCCGTGGTGGTGGAAGAAGACGATGACCTTGATGAAGATGAGCAAAATGATTGTATTAGACTTGGTGAAATACTGGAAATCTGTATAAGATACCGCAACAGCTCTGCATTGGCACTAGTATTCGATGAATTGTTAGAGCAACCTCGAGTCACTAGCCATCTTCTTGATCCGAGTGTTGTGGGAGAGCCAATATTCAGTGAGTGCATGGGTTCAATTCTCATGTCAGGAACATTATTCCCACCGGAGATGTATGCTGAGATCCTGGGAATTCCCGCAAATAGAGCCAATTGCATAGAGTACCCATCTGGTTTTCCACTTGGAAATAGACCAGTCCTCATTGCCAGTGATGTTACTAGTAAATTCACTGAGAGGGAGAGGAGTTTTGACTCGATTATTGAACATGTAAAATCTGTTATTGATAATACTCGAGGCAACGTAGCAATTTTCGCCCCCAGCTACTCTATGCTAGAAAGAATACATGATGAATTTGAAAATAGTTGGTGCTCTAAATCAATATTCAAAGAAGAGCAGAGAATGAGTAAAAGAAGAGTGGAGGGGCTCGTATCCAAATTATACGAGCAGAGGAATATGAGAGGAGCGGCTCTTTTCGGAGTCCTCAGTGGCAAGTTGTCCGAGGGTGTTGACTACTCTGACAACGTCCTAAACGCCTTGGTCTGTGTAGGGCTGCCTCTTCCACCCCCAAGTGCCAGACAGGATGCACTATTGGAATACTATACTAAAAAATTCGACAGGAATAAGGCATGGAAATATGCTAGTCTCCAACCAGCAGTGAATAGCATTCTGCAAGCACTTGGAAGGCCTATACGTAAGAAAGAAGACAGGGCGATAATAGTTCTACTTGAGAAAAGGATGCTAGAAAACAGAGTCATCAGATGTATGCCAGAAATGCAGAAGATGCAGACTTCAAATCCTTCGAGGACAGCCGAGAGAGTAAAGGCGTTCTTCGAGATTTGAACATCAATGGGTTCATTCGAGTCGGTCAGTTGGGTGTTGTATGGAGTGGACGAGCATAGATGTCGAAACTGATAGCGATATCACTGAGGCGGTCGGAGGATTGGTTGATCTCAATGTCGGTCTTGATACAGATGCTGAATCTATGCATCAAGAATTCTTGAGGGGTCAACCTCACCTATCTGAGGTAAGAAGGAGGCATTCCTCTTTAGTTTCGGAAATAGAATCCAGAGCTATGGGAGATGATGTTTCAACGATAGGTGAGTTCGTATCAGATATAGGGGGTGAATGGAATGGTAACGACATCCGGATACCCCTTCCCTCCGCAGAAAGAGATGGTTTTTCCATTCAGACAAGAGAAGAAGATGGTTCCCAATTAGTCCGAGTAATATCATCTGAGAGATTCGGAGGGATGATCCGGTCATTCCTCATACCAGAAGGAATGAGAGTAGAAGGGGCCAAGTGGGAAGGAGATATCGTATCAATCAGGTTGGATTGATTCACTCTTCCAATTCGAACTCGAGAGAGCCTCTCTTCGGAATGTCCTGTATTGCCTCTATCTCCTCCACTACCGAGGAGAGCGCCAGCTGGGCATTATCCCTGTGAGCATCCCCTAGTACGTGGCTGGAGTACCGTGCTTCCTCGAATATCCTGTCTAGCGAAACCAATGATGCCTCGCTAATGGGCAGAGCCCCCCGGATAGCCATCTCGAACTCCCTGACAGTCTCGAAGTTCCTACGTAGGAATCCTCGTCGCGTCAGGACTGTGCATAGATTCTCGTAGCAGAGGAATATGGCTCTCCTATACTCGTCTCCGGAGGCTAGCATCTCAACCGTCTGGCCGAAAATGTTAGCGAGCTCCTTGATGGTAGATTTTCTCCTGTTGTTGATAGCCATGGCACCTACAGCAACTAGAATAGCACCTACCAAAAGGACTCCTATGGCGACTGCTGCCCTGTCTAGGAACGACGCTTCTTCTGGCTTCTCATACGCAATCTGGACGCCAGATGACGGAAGCAGGGCGAGACTTCCAGGATCGATGAATTCAGAGTCGGAGACCAGTAGGACGGCGAGTACCCCCCATCCCTCTGGAGGTGGCGATTGAGAGGATAGTGGTGGAAGGGGGGCCATTGATTTGAACTCGTACTCGAAGACTCCATCGGGCCCGGTCAACTTGGATACCGAGAAGTGGGTGACGCTCCCATTGGCAAGGCTTGCACTCAGAGAGAGTCCTGCCAGAGGAGCTCCGGTGTCCCTTGCAGTGGCGTTGACTGAACCTCTGATGATTCTTTGTCCGATGGAGAGTTCTACTTCCGAGTACTCGAAGTCGACCTCGACCATTACCAGAATCTCAATCTCCTTGGACGCACCGTTCAGGAAAATGGATTGATCCGAGTCTACGATAATGGTAATCAAATTGTCACCAGGGGTCATGAACTCCTGGGCCTTAGCGATTATCTGGAAGTTCATGGTATCTGGGTTACTCCATGGGCCTGTCGAAATGGGAAGTTCGGTTTCCCCCCAAGCAAGGGACATCGAGAGATTAGCAAAAATTGCGGAGTCCCCTCCGACCTCCCTAATCAGGCCCTGGAGCATTATTGATCTCGACGGAGAGGAGTCTCCTCTCACTATTGTGTTAGTAATCGGCTGTATTTCTATCACGATATCAGATAGGGCGAAGACCTCTATCTGCGATTCAGCGGGAAGGTAAAGGAACTCTCCTTCGAAAAGGAATGAGAAGTTGTGAGACCCCCTGTCTATGGTGTACTGCACCCTATGGCTGAGCGAGAACAGCCCCCCCTCTTCGGTAGTTATGATTTCCACGACGGAGTCGCCAAGTAGTACAGAGATTTCCCTTCCTTCTAGCCCCTGCTGGAACCCCGTATCGGACTCGAATAGTCTGCCACTGAAGTTCCAATTTCCTCCTCGAGTAGCATAAGCGCTCTCAACCTGTAGGGATATCTCCGTGTGGTATGAAACTGTGAAGTTAGTTTCTGTAGAGCCCTGCCTGTAAAATCCCTGAGCGGGTGCGATAGCAGAAATGGAGTGGTTTCCGATATCCAAGGATTCAGGAACCGTCCACTGAAGACTCCAGTTGCCATCCTGCTGGCTGCTAGTTATCCCTACCAGAACCCCATCCACGAAGACCTCGATGGTGTGAGAGTCCAGCCAACCATTCTCGAGATTATCCTTCACGGTGCCGGTAAATGTCATTTCATCCCCCACAGCAACCGGACCTGGAGTCTCAACGGTAACCGAGACGGGTGCGAAGACAGTGAAAACAACGGAGGAGTTGGAGGGAAGA
Organism: Methanobacteriota archaeon; assembly: GCA_029977385.1. Taxonomy (GTDB): domain Archaea; phylum Thermoplasmatota; class Poseidoniia; order Poseidoniales; family Thalassarchaeaceae; genus UBA36. The sequence goes on along the minus strand of JAPOKZ010000024.1, from coordinate 10,588 downwards.
ATGAAGTCCTCGCCTAGGAACTCAATCTCGATCATGATGGGACCCAGTGGCATGTCTGAGGGAATTGGCACTAGTCCTGAAAATGAGCCATTGGAACTTACTGATATGGAAGTGAGTTCCTGACCATCAACTGAAAGTAAAAGATCCCTATTTGGGATGGGTCTGCCCACTCCATCTGTTAGCATCCCTTCAATAGATGCTACTTCTGTCCTATCTATCTCGGAAGGCGGAGTGGAAATTACCACCTGAGAAGGCTGTGTCACATTGAAAACTAGTGTGTCTGTTGAGCCAAGATAGTACTCGGGATTTACAGAATCCCCCTGCCCCATTGGGTCGACCCATGAGAAGCCTCCAAGGAATTCAGCACGTGCTTGGTGTTGTCCGAAATCCATGTCAGAAGGAATCTGGTATGTTATCGACCACTGTCCTGTACTGGAGTTTGAGAACGCAGTATATGCTGGCCCGACATCAACTCCGTCTATATGTAAGTGAATCAGGCCACCGCTGAGATTTCCGTCTTCTTTCAGCATCTGCCCCCTCTCATCCTGTAGGGAGCCAGTGAATGTTACTGAGGACCCGGCGATCGAGGGGGATGTGGCCTCCTTCAGAACTAGTTGCGTCTGTGCTAGAACGACGACTCTGGTCCATGTCTCATCCCCTAGGAGGCCAATAGGCCCACCAATTCCCGTGAACGTTGCAGTAACCCTCATCGGCCCGGGGTCCCTATCTGGCTTCACCAGTATTGATGCCGTTGCGGTACCGTTTGAGTCGGTCAGTCCACCCCAGACAGTGATATTGTCTACCTCTACCACCACAGTAGCGGAAGGTACTGGAGAGCCTGAATTATCGATGATTGCCAGGGACATGTCGAACGTTTCCCCTCGGATTGTTCTGTTGTCTGGATCGAGATCGTCCGGACTCTCGATAGTTAGGACTGTGTAACCTCGGCTATTGAAAGCGGTGAAAGCTGAAGCAGCGGAGAAATAGGTGACTTGAGGGGTGAACGAAACATCGAGGCCATGCGGCCCTCGAGGGAACGAGAGATCCAGACGTATCTGAGCAGACCAGGTGCCGTCGGAGTTGAATGAAACCAACGGGACAGTGAAGTTCGCAGATTCCCCGTCTATTGAGAATAGCAGAGTGGGATTGAGTGGATTCCCATTGAGATCTGATAACCCGGTCCCGTTACTAGAGGTGAGAGAGCCTGTTACATTGAATGGCTCTCCGGGTAGTGGATTTGCTTGGATTGGATCGATTAACATGCTGACTGGTGACCTGACTGTAATGGTATTCAGAATCTGGACAGCGGGGTTGAGGTCTCCAGAACCATTGAACACGAAGGTGACGTTGACAAGTCCCAGGGGATGGTCATGAGGTATCTCGAATTCGAAGGATACGCTGCCGTCAGCAGAGGTGATGGACGGGTCGAGCCATGTATCATGGAAGCGAACTTGGACCTCAAATCCTGAGAGCGGCGCTTCGTTGTTGCTGAACTCAACCAGCCTCGTGGTCATTGTGGCAGAATCGCCCCTGTCGATTATTGTGTTGATGAAAGGATTCGTGTCAATAAACTGTGAAACTCCGAAGACCAGGATCGAGGCGTCCCCATTTCCAGTGAGGTAGAATGGAGTAGATCCGTTTACCACGCTTACAACTACTGTTCTATCACCCCTGGTTACTCCGTTTCCTAGTACATCTGTCGGCACAGATACGTTGAATCCCCCAGAAGCATTGGTGGTGTGGTTCTCTATCAGTAACTCATCGGGTTCGTCCAAGAAGAAGACATTGATCCCCACTGGCCCGTCTACTGTCCTATTTGTATCCGCGGAGTCCATTACTGTACCAACGAGGTTGAACTGTTGAAGGGCTGTAACCTGGCTTGGGATGAATGTGATGTCGACGGTGCTACCTACTTGGACTGTGATGTTGGCGAAGCTCTGGTTGCCTAGCCACCTTCCCGCATCTGGAGTTTCTAGAGTGTCAGTTAGGTCATCGGGAGCATGGACCCTGATGTCATAGAACCCAGGAGGAGTAGATGAGGGAATAGTAGCGTCGAAGGATGCTGTGCCCTCTGAACTGGTGCTGGAAGACTGGAGGAGGGTCTGTAGGGGCCCTCCCCAGTCAAAGTACAAGTCAAGTTCTACTCCTGATAGTTTCGTGCTTGGGTCCTCTACGTCAGTAACCGTGGCCTGGAGTGCCATCTGATTGCCTGCAGTAACTATCAGAGAAGTAGGATCGGATTCAATGACGAACTCCGTTTGTACTCCAATCGGAATTATGGTAGGGTCTGCAGCATTGTAGAAGGCACCACCTTCTGGGGGGTTAGAAGAGAATCCCAACGTTACGGATATTTCGTAGACTCCTGAGGGAATACCGGATGGTATCTCGAATGATAGGTTGTATGACCCAGTAATGTTGTCCACCCATCCGCTAGCGACGTTGTAAATCGTGGGTGCTGAAGGGAAACCACCAGGGGTTGTTGGCAGATCGGATGGGACAAGGAGTTGTACCAAAACAGAAGAGTTGTTCTGTGTAACAGGATTCAGAAGAATCATGTCCTTCGCAATTCCAGAAATCCAATTCGTGGACCCCCTTGCAGACCAATCACTGGATAGATTTGCAGTGGCGTTGGCCATTCCTCTAACTCTGAGGGGTGCCGAGGTCGAGTTGGCGCTGAGCCAAGTAGATCCTGAATAACTAAGGTTCCATTCATAGTCACCTGGAGCCATGTTCCATGTAGGGGTGAAAGTTGGAGTCACCCTACCTGCGTTCGGGTCTGTCTGATTCCATTCTAGTACTCCATCGAAGATCAGAGAGTAGTCTCCTTCGAACGATGCGAACGAGGTGCCTGTATGGTCTGCCAGTAATACATCAACTTCGTACCCCCTGCCCCTGATGGCAAATGGGAGTTCATAATCGAAGACTATGAAGCTCCGAATTCCGAACGTATCGGAGAACTGTTCCTGATCGTTCGCATTGAGATCGTCGGAATCAAACTGAAATCTGACGTCTACTGGACCTGCGGGTATTGGGACCTCTGAGGCACTGAATGGCCATGTAATTGAAAACTCCCCGGGATTTAAGCTCCAAGAAGAGTTGTTAAGGTACCAAGAGGAAATTTCAACGAATGGACCGGATATATCCGCCCTTCTCATCTCCATGATGAGAGTCCCGTTGAGAGGCGAGGGAGAGAGCCCCCTGCTCAGGACCGTTCCATTGAGGTATATGTTGCTACCAATTTCAAGAATTGAGTTGTTTGCTGATTGGGACTCTAAATCGACGGTTAGGTTTGGAGATAGTGTGATATTGAATTTGAAGGAATAGTTACTGGGCCTGGCATGGTACGAGGGGGGAGTTGCATTGTTGAGGTCATCGAAGTGCCAACCATCGAAGGAAATTGCTGCATCCATTAGTCCGAGGGGCTCGGTCTCGTCTATCGGGACGACGAACTCATAGTATCCACCGGTAGAGACTACCGATGTGATTGAGACTTCGCCATCCACTTCGGATGAGTAGTTCAGAATGACCTGTATATCGTCTCTAATAGATGGATCTAGGTACGGAGAACTAGCCCAAGATAGTTGTCCTGTGATTGATGAGTTTACACCTATTCCTAGCATAGGCTGATCCACTGGAGTCGGATTTGTTATGGATAGGGAGACGTCGTCTGATATGTTCAACAACCATGCCATCGTTATACCCTGAACCCCGACGTATCCTTTCTCAGAGGTAAGTATGACCAATGATCCGAAACCTGGTTGGATGACTTCCTGAGGAAGACCTGTAAGATTGAAAGTGCCATTAGAATCCGTGGAGACGCTGGCAACGGCATACTCAGGAATTGCTGCGCTACCTGGAATATTTTCAGACGATTCTTGCTCAACCAGGTATAATGACAAAGAGACGTTTTCCACTAGTGTCTGATTTTCTGAGAACTCAAGAGTTCCTTGTACCCATATATTATCTGAAGCAGATACATTCCTCTCAATGGAAGTTGGGCCCCATGATTCTACATTGACTGTGACTTCTGACACCGGAGGGCAAGCCTCGAAAGGGATCCAGCCCAGATCTAGTTCTCCTTGGTTCTGATTTGTCTGCAGATGTACCTCCGCCCATCTAGTGAAGTCCTTCCCATACACATTGAGCGACTTGCCATCCCATGCCCCTCCAGCGAATCCAGTGACCTTCCTAGCTGGCATCCCCGCAATTCTAAGCATTGTAACGAAGACAGAAGTGAATTCATCGCAGTTTCCTTCTCGTGAAGAGTTCAGTATCCAGTGAGAAATGTCACTTTCGCCGCCCATTCCATCGGGCCTTCCTGATCCATCGTGGTTCCTTAGGAAGGAGATGGTCTCATTACCATTAACAAGGAAGTCTTGGATTGCCTTGATTTTGTCCCATGCTGAAATTGCTCCGGACTTATCCAGTATGTCTTGTGTCAGATTGATCACGAAACCCCCGTTATCCATGAAGTTCTGAGGGAGGTCTTTGCCATATTCAGAATCATCAAATGCAGTGGAGTTATCGGTTATCTCCGTAGGAAGAATAACTTCTGGAGCGTTTACGTAAAGTGCTTCAATTACCGCGCTGTCTACCATAATATCTCGAGTGTAGTTCGAGAAGTTCAGTCCTGCCGTAAAGTCCACCCATGTGGTATAGTTGACTACATTGAATGGCTGTATTAGTTCCCTACCGGGGCCGATATACCCTGCTTCATCGAAGATTATCTCCCAAGATAGGGGTCCCGAATGGTTCCAGAGAGATTGGTCAGCAACTCCTTGTTCCACAGAGAATTCTGGCAAAACCTGAGTATTCCCAACAAGGGTGCTGTTAACCCCCCATGAGACTCCAGTATAGTAGTCGTACGTGTGCCATCTCCAGTAGTGTCTTACAGATGGGTCTAGCCCTTCGGAGGTATTTGTGGCTGTGAACATGAGTGAATTCTCCTCGATATCGTCAGAAGGTTCGAAGGGATCGCTGGGAGAACCGATGCAGTCTAGCTCCCAGAAATCGTCCGGACATTCTTCGCCATCAGGGACACCCCCCCCGTCCGAGTCAGGGTCTAGCCAATCAGTACCCAATTCCTGCTCGATGGAGTCTGGGATTCCATCCCCATCTGTATCCAGGGGGTTAATGTCGTCATCTGGGTTGTCCTGAGGGTTTGTACCATCCAGATATTCTTGTCCATCGTTAACCCCTCCGGAATCGGAGTCGGCTACATTCCAGAGAGTGAACCAGACATCGCTAGTTAGATTGCCCCCAATCCCGAAAATCATAGAGCACCCGGTGGAGTTCTCGAAGTAATTGTTGAGTCCATCGCCATCGGTGTCTAGAAGATTGTCACATGGCTCTCGTGGATCTGTATCATTCAGTATCTCCGACAAATCATTTACGCCATCTCCATCGGTATCGAATAGTGTGGGGTCGGATAGGTATCCCCAAGTTGCGCTAAGTTCCTCCCAGTCTGCAAGACCATCTCCATCGCTATCCTTGTAGTCGTCATCGCACCATGGGTCGTTGGATGCATTCGGAGAAGCATCCCAGCACCATGATCCGTTTGTTATGAGGATAGTGTTGGAACCTGCTGGAGGCTCGACATCGACCCCCCTCACGAACAATTCCTCAAGGGAGGAGTAACTGAACGGAGTTTGAGTGCCATTCTGGGAAATATAGTATGCCATTGGGGGACTCCCTCGCCAGTCCACTGGGTCTGGGTCAATTCCCTCTGTTGAGTTTAGTGTTAGTGTGTCCGCATCTCCGTCCCATGAGATTACAGTAAATAAGAGGTCGAAAGTTGAGGTACACGGGTCAGTCTGACCCGGAAAGCCCTCATCTCCATCGTTAATTCCCCCCCCATCCGTGTCTGCAACATTCCAGAGAGTGCATGAGTTGTTCTCCTCCCAATTCTGAAGGCCGTCTCCGTCGAAGTCCCCCTCGTCGTTTATCCTTGTAGGATCCGTCTCCCCAGTATCTATCACCCCGTTCCCATTCAGGTCCTCATCGCCATCGTCTAGGTGGTCTCCATCGGTGTTGTTGTCTCGTGGATCTGAGCCTTGGGCGGGATCGCCATAAGAGCCGTTGTACTCTATCCCATCGAGTATACCATCGCCGTCTGTATCAGGAGAAGTTGGGTCGGTAAGTAAGACTAGTCCTTCAAACGAGTCGTTGAGGCCATCTCCATCGGTATCGTTATTCTGAGGGTCAGTTTGAGTGATTCCATCGACCTCAGCAGTGAATATCGCGCAGCCACCGGGACCTAGAGAAAGAATAGGATTACAGGGAGACTCAGTAATTGTCATGTTTATTGGGCCTGGTCTGAAATACTGGGTTGGCGGAAATGTTGAGCCGTTCCTGGTCCCCCAAGCAGGATTGACATACTCGTAGATATTAGCTAAACCGTCTAAGTCGGGGTCCCCGTATGTCCCATCCTGATTGGAATTTGAAGTTGGGTCCAAGCCGTTTGCCACCTCCCACCCATCTGGCATGCCATCGCCATCCGTGTCCCAACCGTTAGGGTCCTCGTCGATATCGCCGTCACCATCATCATCATCAGAGCTACAATCGGCATCGCCATCGAAGTCGTTATCATTTGAGTCGACCATCCCATCGTGATCGTTATCGAAGGTGTCAGTGCAGATATTTCCGACTGGGTCCTCATCTGCACCATCGGAGCCAGCGCCCTGAATAACTTGCATTGCGCTTTCCTCGTCCCAATTTGAGACTGGGATAGTACCATTCCACCAAACTCCATTGTCGAGAACATTGGTAGTGGAAGGTTCGTCCCAACCGGAGGGGATTCCGTAGAGGTACTCGTTCAGATTTGTCAGACCATCAGAATCTGGGTCTCCTGTAGATCCGTTTTCTCCTAATGAGGATAGCGGGTCAAGACCGTATTGCCACTCCCATCCGTCGGGGAGGCCATCGTTATCAGTGTCCCAATCCTGAGGTTGGGTATTGATGATGAACTCTATACCATATGGAAGCCCATCTGCATCCTGGTCGTTGTTGGTTGCAGAAGCCTCGAATACTGAAATATGCATTGAAGCTGTACTTGATATCAAGAAAAGGAAGGTTAGAAGAGTGGCTGATCTCTTCTTTGCCTTTTCTACATTCCCTTCGTAATTTACAATTACGAACCTCATGCTATGTGGCACATTTTCTTGGCGATAACTAGAGGTCTTAAGCAGAATGGAGCGTCGTTCGTACATTAGTATACTCAAATTAGTTCAACTTCGTCATCTTCGTACCTATCCACCGTACTAGACTGTTCTTCAACTACTACTGGTGCAGGTATGTCAGGTACTTCGGATAATTCCTCTTCTTCCGAATCCGAGAGTGATTCGAGCATACTCATTTGTGCGGCCCATCTCCTTCTGTTGAGTCGGCTCTGTACTCCTGCGAACAACAGCAAAACGCTGACTGCGAAAAGGACCATCGAAATTGGCCTGGGATGGACAATCTCGTTGATCACTATCTTTGAGATTGAAGCAATTTCTACTATCGCAACAAGGGTGAATTGGGCCTTCATTGAGTCTGCGAAACTCTGCTCGGTATCCAAGGGGGTTGCAGTAATTGAAATCGGAACCGACTGTCCGTTATTTGCGGAAGTTGGTACAGAAATCTCTACTGTAAATGTGGCCTGGTCGAATTGATCTATCTCAATCAACGGGGAGCCGGAAAGTCCTCCGATTGAAACGTCCCAGCCACTTGCCTCAACATCGGCCTCAAGAAGAATCGTCATCGCGCTGTTCCCCTCATTTTTTACGATCATTGTGATTGAGTAATCATTACCGGGCGAGAATTTCTTGTTTGGCGATTCTTGTACTATCTCCAGCATGGGATCAACAGCATCGACTTCAAATGTCATTGGAAGATCGAAATAGCGAGGGTTGTCTTCGTCCACATCCTCGACAATTCTTAGGAAAACCGTATGATTGCCAGCATCTACCTGATTGGTCATAGTGACGCTTAGGAACACTTCAGTGAAGTCACCGGGGCCCAGTGAAATACGAGGTACCGAATCTCCATCAGAGTTGGTTATTCTATATTCCCAGTTTCCGTACTTGGCATCTCTGTCCAGGTTCTCCTGAAGGCTTGCTGGATTCTTTAGTAGCCACCACGAGGCCGCTCCCAATTCTGTATCGCTATTGGTAATTCTTGCTCTGAATTCCATTACCGGCCTATCCTGTCCAGGAGCACAGAGTGCAACCTCCATGTGACCAAGTGGAGTGCCATCACAGTCCTGAGAAATCTCCCCCCTTATCCCATATGTTCTCTGAATAGTGAAAGAGACCTTAGTGGTCGTGGAGGAGTTTCCTCCGCTAATTACCTCAATCTCTATTTCTCCAATATCGTCATCCTCCCTATCCAAGCTTGGCTTAATTCCTAGGATCAAAACTTGGGTATTGTGCCTCTCAAGAAGGGATGTATGGAATGTCCCGTCTCCTTCATCCTGAAGTATCCTCTGACCGGTAAGATTGTCATGCAGTTGGAAGATTGACTTCGATCTCTTCAGTATGTCAATCCTGAATGTGTCGGCATCAAAACCTGAGTTAAATATCTCTAGAATGAAGGGATTGAACTCCCCATACTCAGCGAATCTGGGTATAGTTGAGTCCAAAGCATCCCCTCTTGACGAATTGGCAATCGGTATCTTGTGGTCCTCGGACCAAATTGAGACTACTGGGGGCTGGTAGACGTCAATCTTCTCTACGTTTAGAACCAGGGTGTCCTGATGTACAACGGAGATTACACCATCAACATCGGCCTCTGCTATTGCCCTAATCTCTATCTTCTTGGGCATTCCTGTAAGATCGTCCGGAGCGGTGAGTGTAACTGTTGGATTGAGCACTGAGCCTCCGGAGCTCATCTCATATCCTGCTGGAGAGTCGAACTCCACCAACCAAGAGCTACCTAGATTTGTTAGGACTTCCAGCTCTACGTTCATTGATTTTGTCGAGTCCCCCCTGTGAACAAGAACCATTGGTACAGGAGTAACCTTACCGGGTGCGAAGTACTCTACTGTACGATCGAATCTATGTTTCAATGAAACACCAAATTGATGCATTTCAATAGGCTCATGCTCTATCTCAATCTCGTTGCCACCGACATCCCTAACCTTCAGAATTACGGTATATTCGCCGGGACTTAGTCCGCTGTTGTATGTGTGGAGATACTTGCCGAAGATTCCTGTGCTTGAGTCCTCAATTTCCTCCATGTCACCAGTAATTCTTTCATCGACTTCGTAGTTCCCATTGGGACCCCTCATTAGAATGTCAACCCTTGAAATATCGCCTCTTCCGAAAGCGCTGATTGCATCTATCGAGAACTGAATCTTCCTATCTTCAATTACATCATTTGGATACCAATCTAATTCGGATCCCTCGGCTATGTTTGCCCCTTCCCTCTGAACCGCAATGATACTATTCATCAGAGCATTTCCGTTTGCCTCCATCTTGGAGAACTTATTTGGCTCATTGTCTATCCTGTTGAAGGCAACGTCAGCAGAGCAGTCAGAACCGCCGAATGGACTGTCACCCCCATCGCATCCAGACATGCTAGCCCTAACTTTGACTATCAGTCTCTCGCCTTTCCTTACATCAAAGGACTCCGATGAGCCGATGCCGACATCGATTATTTCGTGATCAAAGTCGCAACTGCTACCAAATGAAGCAGTACAAACGGATCCCGAATAAGTTGTAGATCCGAGCGTCCCTTCTGTTGTCATTATGGATACTGTCCAATCTACGTTAGAATTCTGGGGGCCCTCTGACTTGAGGAACAGTTCAACGGGAACGTAGTGTGTTTCATTGGCAAAGAATTTTCTTCCGAATAATTCCAAAGTTGACATCATCGAAATTGACATGAACTGCACGTCGTCATCGAGAGCGCTAGCAGTGACCTGGTCAGCATTTGATGCGGGGGGTTGGGTGCTGATTAGTCCGTCCATACCTGCCGTCTGGTTCTGTCCTGGCTCTACGAAGTAGAGTTTGTACAGATTTGCTGCTGGATCACTCTCAGATGAGTCAGACCTCTGGAATTTCGCCAACTCATCCGCCTGTAAATTAATTCCGGTGGGCAATACCATCAGTATGGTAAGAGTCAGGGCAACAATGGCACTTCGAGTACCGCACGGGGTCGAGTTCCTATTTCGCACGACCGGGCGCCGCATTCGAGATGTTAAAGAGTTCGGGAGATTGGAGTACCACATGCATCGGTTGTAGGACGGTAATCGTCCGCTCGGTTGAAATTCAAAGTCGGTGCTCGTTGAACTGCAGGGGTACCCGAGTTGGTCAAAGGGGCCGGACTTAAGCTCCGGTGCTTAGTGCTTCATGGGTTCGAATCCCATCCCCTGCACCATCAAGTCAGTCGGCCAGGTTTTACCTTGGTCATAGAGCATCCGAACTTACCCTCGAATCCTGTGGGGGATAGTTTGGTCAGGCAGACCACTCCCGCTACTGCTTTCTCGGGCAGTAAAATCTCCTCCAGTATCGAAGCAGCCAAGGTTTCCAACAGAGAATGCCTCTTTGAAATTGCAGATTCTATCGAACTATGAAGATACTCATAGTCGAGTACTTCATCGATTTCA
>JAPOKZ010000081.1:0-2891 GCA_029977385.1 Methanobacteriota archaeon | reverse complement strand
GTATGCATCCATCCTGAGCTCGTGCTGGGCGGTCTGGGCCAGGTTCCTCCACAGGACCCCGTAGAAGTACTGGAACAGTGACTCGAGGACCCAGATCGCCACGGTGATCCCGGCCAGGACCTGCAGCTGCACCCATGGGTCCGTGTACCCTTAGTCCTCCAGGAAGGACTCCTCCTGCTGGTGGACCACGTCGATGTCCATCCCTATCAGCACCGGGGGGGCTAGGTCCCAGATCTTGTTCAGGACCGAGCAGATCGATGCCAGGATGATGGCCCCCCTCTGGTCCCTCATCTGGTTCAGCAGGCGCGAGAGCGGGTGACGCGCATCTGACACGCCCCCCGCTAGAACTGTTCGTCTTCAACCCTGCCCACAATGGATTTTTGGAGGGGACGCGCCTCCAGCAGCATGGCGAGTCGTGCCCTAGTCGCGGTATTGTTTCTCTCGGCGAGCCTTTCTGGCTGCCTCATTGGGGGGAGCGGGGTATCGGGGAACGAGGACGGTTTGGTCGTGGACGATACGCCGCCATACACCGAGGACGGGATATTCAACTGCATCGATCACGACAACCTGACAAGGTGCTGGCAGGTCCACGTGCCCGAAAACCTCGACCCAAACGTGACCGTACCCCTCATCATCGACATGCACGGATATGCCTCGAACTCGATCGAGCACAGGAAGCTCTCCTCCTTCGACGAGATAGCCGACGAGGAGGGGGCGATAGTGGTCTACCCGGACGGGGTCGCGGGCTACAACATGCAGTGGGACATCGAGGAGAACCAGGCCTGGAACTCGGGGTGGTGCTGCGCGCACTCCACCCGCGACGAGATTGACGACGTTGGCTTCATCGAGAGGGTCGTGAACATCTCGCTGGGGATGTACAACGTCGACCCGGACAGGGTTTACGCCTCCGGATGGTCGAACGGGTGCTCGATGTCACAGAGACTAGCTATGGAGTCCAGTCACATCTTCGCGGCCGTGGGGTGCATGGCGTTCTACCTCATCACTGAGCCTGTAGACGGCTACTCACCGATCCCTGTGATGGAGGTCCATGGGTTCCTAGACAACGTAGTCCTCTACTCGTCCACAATCCTCAGCGTTCCATTCAACGAGGCGCTCTGGACGAACTCGGAGGCCTACGACACGGGCGCCATAGAGAACATGGCCGAGTGGGGGAATCACAACAACTGCTCTGGCCCGCTGGAGACCTTCGAGATCAACGCCCTCTACACGATACAGGGATACGACGGTTGCGAGAACGATGCATCGGTGCGACTGATGACCATATACGCGGCGCAGCACAACCCGTATGCTAACGACTTCGAGGACGACACGCTCATCGGGAGCACGTTCATCGGAACGCAAGGTCTTGTGATGTCCAGCCACATAGTCTGGGACTTCATCAGCCAGTACTCAAAGGAAGTCGAGCAGGAAACAGAAGTGACAAGTACAACATAGATTCAAGACTGGTTTTCATCTCTTACATATGTGGAAGTTCGACACATGCTCAGGAGGCTGCCCGTCTCCAGGTCAGCGGACTTCGAGGCCTCTACGGAGAAGCTTTGGGAGGCAATCAGCGAGCCGGGCAACCTCAACAACTCCCATCCCTTCTGCGAGTCTAACGAGGTCATCAGCTGGGAGGACGGGAATCGCTCGGACAGGCTGATCTACCTCAATGGTTTGAACTTCGTCAGGAGGTTCAAGACCTGGGAAGAGGGAGTGGGGTACACCCTCGTGATAGGAGAGGAGGGTGGTCCGCAGTCCTACGTGGAGTGGGGGGTTGAGTCACTCGAGGGTGACGGGTCGAGGCTCACCATCACCGTGTATCCGCACATACTGGCTAGGCTACCAAGGCCCCTAGCACACATCCCCCATGCCATCTGGGTGAGGCCCCGACTGGAGGCCTACCTGAACTCGGTGGTGTCCGGATTCCGCTATCACCTCCAAGAGGGAGGGAGGGTGCCTCGTGATCACTTCGGGAGGCACCCGTGGTTCTCGTAGCCTTAAGCACCGGTTCCGGGTCAATTGAGAGTAGGGAAGATGGTAGAAATCAACTCAAGGAAGCCCATACAATAATGTACTAGTACTAATAAAGCCCAACGTGGAAGAATCCCATCTGTATAAAATGCCAAAAATCGATAACTCGCCAAAATCAATGCTTTTGCTTGCCCAGCTAGGCTTCTTTCTTACATTTGCAGCCTGGGGAATAGAAGATGCATCCGCCACAACAGATTGGATTTTCCCGGTTGTGATGGTGGCTGGAGGCCTCTCCCTTTTCTTCTCAGTGCCCAATTCTAGAATTGGTGCGACCATAGGAATACCAGCGGCAATGGCGCTATACGGATTACTCGAAGGTGAAACTGAGGCGATCATGTGGGCTTTCTTCATGGTAATTTTGGTTGGTTCGCTCGCCTATCTGCCTGCCTTGGCGCTTGGCGATGAGACTCTGGCCCTCGATGATGGCGCGAGAATTAGCAGGTTTAGCTCGATTTACACCCTACTAGCACTATTCATGGTCTTCCTATTTTCCGTCCTGCTCCCCTCTGCTCTCGAAGGAGAATTCCAGGATGAAGAGGGAGAAGGTGGAGAAACTACGATTTACGTGCTGGGTTCCAATGATCAAGCCATCGCGCAAGGCGGATTAGTATTCGCAGTGGTCGGCCTAATAATCTTCATTGGGACGGCAATCATAGGGTTAGAAGTCGGCACGATTAGGCCATGGCACGGGGGTGTCTTGCTCTCAGCCGCGATTTCCATCGATTCGTACCTGTGGTACGCCATTGCTGACAGCGGATATGCTGACATTGCGTTCGCCCTTGCTGCAGGAGGTCTATTCACCCTTTCACCCCTCATCGCATACGAGTCCTGAGGAATCAGAGGGTACCCTCTGACCC
>JAPOKZ010000066.1:0-4648 GCA_029977385.1 Methanobacteriota archaeon | reverse complement strand
GCCCACGTGTTTGCGATTTTATCCAGTTGACCCATCTCTGAGCCTCCGACGAAGCTCCAAGCCTGGCCGCTCCTCCCCATTCTCCCGGTTCTTCCTATCCTGTGTACGTACACTTCGGTCTCGTCCGGGAGGTCGTAGTTCACTACGTGCGTGATCCCATCGACGTCGAGCCCCCTGGCTGCCACGTCCGTCGCGACAAGGATCTTTTTGCTCCCATCCCTGAACCTGTCGAGGATCTTTTCCCTCTTGTTCTGGGCCATGTCCCCGTGCAGTGATGCTGAGTCCACTCCTTGCCTGTCGAGCCTCTCCCCCAGCATCTCCACCATTCTCTTGGTGTTGGTGAAGATGAGCATCTGGTCCTCTTCAGACATGCTGGCGACGATCCTTCCCAGTGCCCACATCTTGTTTAGCCGTCCGACCTTGATGGCGAACTGATCTATCTCGGGCACCTCTACCTCTAGGTCCTCGCTCATTACGTGCACCGGGTCTTCGGTGAATTCCTCCGTGGCATCCAGAACCTCCTGGGGGAATGTGGCACTGAAGAGAAGGGTCTGCTCCCTGTCACCCATCTTCTCGACTATCCACAGGACGTCTGGGAAGAATCCCATGTCCAGCATCCTGTCTGCCTCGTCTAGGCAGAAGATTCCGATTTCTGAGAGGTCTATGTGTCCTCTTTTGCTCATGTCAATTACGCGACCCGGGGTTCCTACGATTACGTCGACGCCCTTGTCCAGGAGCTTTGCCTGCTTCTCGATGTCTGTCCCCCCGTAAACAGTCTCGATTTTGAGGCCCTTCTTACCTTGCAGTGAATGGAACTCCTCCGCGACTTGAACTGCGAGCTCCCTGGTGGGGCAGAGGACTATGGCCTGAGTCGAACCATTGGGTTCGCAGGACTCGATTATAGGGATTCCGAAAGCGGCGGTTTTTCCAGAACCTGTCCTTGCCTGCCCCACAACATCCATGCCCTTCCTCGCGAAGGGTATGGCTTCGACTTGAATCTGCGTTGGCTCTTCCCAGCCGAGTTTGCCTATTGCATCAGCCACATGCTTCTGTAGTTCCCAGTCATTGAATGATAGAGAGGACATTGTTCGGCCTCAGGACCAGGTCTCAGCTTCTCTGATGTCCTTCTGGAGCTCCCCCATCCAGTATTTCCTACAATTGTCCTTCGTCAGGAACTGGTCCTTGCTGGAGAAACCGTGGTTGTAGTGGCCCTTGTCCGCATTTGCCCACTGGTCTTTCCTGCGCTTGTGGAACTTCTGGAGGACGTGATTCCTCATGTACTGCCTGAACTTCAGTGCCTTGGTTCTGTTAACCCCTTTCGGAGTCACTCCATCCCAAAGCTTCTCGAATCGCGCAAGCTTCTCGTCGAAATCGTCACTCATCTGCCTTCCTCGCTGCCCGGCCGACCTGACTGGCGTTTATCATCCTCACCCATGGCAGGAGGAGGGGGGACGTCCTCTATATCGTCATCTTTTGGCACGTATTCCGCTGCCGCGAGCTTCAGGTTCTTCTCTTGTTCCGTTCCTTCGAAGTCGGGATCCAAGGCGAGGGATTGAAGCCTCTTCTTCAGGCCAGGATCTTTCTCCTTCTTCAGGAGTTCTCCAGCGGCCTCCCTCAGCTCCTGTCCCGAGAGGATGATCGATATCTGGCCTATGCAAGCCCTCCTCATCTCCAGGTCCTTGTCAGCAGCCCCCTTGAGTATCATCTGTACCACTCTCGGACTCTGTATGTCTAGCTTCTTCAGCGCCTTGATCACAGAACCTCTGATTTGCCTGTCATCCTCTCCTATGCTGGACTCCACCAAAATTGCAGCTACTCTTGGCTCTACATCGGCCAGTATTGTAAGGGTCTTGGAGGCGTTCCTCCTCACCCTAACTTCCTCGTCTTGAAGAGACCACCCGATCAGGTCCCATGCCTCTGCTCCCCCCTTAGATGCTATTGTCCTCAGAATCGTTGACCCCCTGATTCGCAGATCGTCCTCCTCTTCCCTGATCAGCTCGTCAAGATGCAGGCATCCGACCTCGGGCCACTCCCTGGATGCTAGCTTCAAAGCCTCGAAGGCATTTCCTCTGTGGTCCTTTCTGCTGTCTCGAAGCTCCCTTCTGAGCATCTCCTCACACCCCGACGGGAATAGTGGTGCTACCTTCTTCAGGCACGTCATCGCCTCCTCCCTCACCGATTCGTCATCGTCCACAAGCCTGTCAGAAAGGCAATGGAGCAATATCCCCTGCCTCCTCAGAGAGAAAGAAGGCAGTGTCTTCAGAGCGGCTATCCTAACGTCAGGGAAGTCGTCCTCCAATGCATCCACCAGAGAATCGTAAGCACGCTCTGTGTCCTTGCCGGGAACCCTTGTCAGTGCCTTGATCGCGTCGATCCTTCCTAGTAGCCACCTCTTTCCGTCGGCCAAGATTTCCACTTTACCAGACTCCCCGTTAGCTAGTGGCAGTATGTCGTGAGGCTCCAGCCTCTGCCATGGTCCGCTATCGGGAGTCAATGCCGCGAACCCGACTCCTCTCCCGCTCCCTTTTTTCCCGGATCCAATCCTCTTTCCGGTACGCGGGTCGCGTGCGATGTACTCCCTAGCCACAGAAAATCGCCCGCGGATAGTGCCACCACACTTCAATTCAGCGCGATTTCGCACAGGGCAACCATCAAGCACATTGTCGCCTAGCAGTACCTGTAACATGCCAAAGGAAGTCGAAATCGAGATCTCGAAGCTCCTCCACTCATCTTTCATCGGAGGAGTCGCGGTGAGCATGAGGGACCTTTCCAGAATGTGGTCCCTCGAGATGCAGTGGTTTTCCCCCGATTCGTCCCTTTCTCTCGCCAAGCGACTTCACTCGGCCGGTTGGCTGGTGGGTAGTGCGGATTCTCTGGAGCCATTTTCTCCCAGTATGGGGCAACCCCCCGAGTTGGGTTGGCACCCATCCCTGTCAAGCTTCGAAGACATTCCCGAGCCACCCGAAATGGATGCAGTAGGCCCCGCGCCCTCTCCCCTCAGGAATCTCCCCGAAAACCAAGAGGGCGGTGAACCGTCCGGCATCGAAAGCAGGTTGGCGAGATTGGCATCAACCGTCTCTTCGATGTCCGGACTCGATAGACGTGAGGTCATGAGGAGGGCAGAGAGGAAGAGGAGGGCATTGGGCCCTGTTTCCCTCGAAATCGCAATGCTGCTCCTCGCTAGAGAGCAGAACCTCGAGATGGAGGGCCTGGTAGGGCTATTGGATTAGGAGCCGTTTCCGTTGGTTCTCACCTCTGCTGCAAGCAGACCAGGTAGGACCAGCAAGGCAAGGATAAGCGAGAAAGCCACCGAGATCGAGCTTACGACTCCAAAGTCCCTAATCACAGGGATGGGGGAGAGAAGCAGAACCATGAATCCACAAATGGTGGTGCCAGCGGACATGAGAAGGGCCGAGCCGGTATGTGCGTACATGTCCCTCATCGCAGGCCAAATTGCCATTCCCGAGGCCCTGTTCGACTCGAACCTCCTCCATACGTGGATGGAGTAGTCTATCCCGAGACCTATGGTCAGCGCTGTAATCATAATCGTCAGGACGTTCCAGTTGATTCCCAAGACTGCCATTGATCCAACGACCCACGACCCGGCTAGGCCCACGGGCAGGATCACGAGAAGAGACTGCCCCAACCTGCGCGTCAGAGTAGCCAGAACGAGCAGCGAAACTGTTAGGCTGATCGCAGTGGAGCTCACTATCGAGGAGATTAGCCCCGAAAGGAGGTTGGATAGTGTCATCAGGTCTCCTACTGCGTATGCCCTTCCCCCCGTGTCAGACGAGACTATGGACGCCTCGGCCTCCATGTCCTCCGAGATTTGCTCTACCATTGCACTGCTCTGGGCCTCTACATCGACTCTGATTCTCAGGTACCTTATCGCCGAGCCATCGTCGGTTAGTCCTACGTGCTCCTCTGCCCTTTCTGCCCATGTGGTTCCCCTGAGCTGGTCTCCCACAGTCTCGTTTTGCAGAAGCGATGAAATTGCCACTGCGAAGTCGCCCTCTACGAAGCTTTCACTCGGAGCGAGGTCCTCCCCAAAGACCTCCAGGTTGTTGTCAACTCCGAATGAGGGGTCCTGCTCTATCGCATCGGCCACTACCCTGTATATGCTGTCGTAAGAGGCCCACTCGTTGCTAGTGCCAGGAGCCTCAGTTACCACTGCACCCTCCATCCTTGCTAGAGAGTCCTCGAGGTCTCCAAGGGCCTCTATCAGCCCCTCCTCGCTATCGAATGAGGAATCTCCCTCTCCCGGCTCAACTAGGATGTAGACCGACTTCAGGGCATTGACCTCATAGGATTCGTAGAGGTCGTCCCTGACCTCCATTATCTCCATCTCGTCCTCTGATAGGAAGTCGGTCAACTCAAAGCTTGTATCGAGGCCCTGCATCGCTACTACGACAGATCCTGCTGTGATTATCGCCACAGATAGAAGGACCATCGGGGCCTTGCCCCTCTGGAATTCCGCTGCCTTCTCAGCTAGGTTGCCCAGCTCGAGGCCCCTAATTCGAGAAGCCCCCATCGTCCTCTCGACGAAAACGTGCATAGCCCCTACCGTTACCGTACTCGCTAGGAATGCTGACACCACCCCTAGAGCAAGCGTTGCGCCGAATGTCCTGAGGGGCGGCAGGGGGGATAG
>JAPOKZ010000177.1:0-990 GCA_029977385.1 Methanobacteriota archaeon | reverse complement strand
TTCATCTGTGATACCACCATCAAGTGCAGGGGTGGGCCACTACTGGCGAAGCTAACGAGTATCTCAAGAAGACCTTGGTGAGAGACTTGTTCATCATGCCACATGGAACCACGCAAAGCAAAGAAAAGATGTCGCTCGCCGTCAATATTACCGCGCTATGGGCGCTCAAAGTGCCTCTGGAGGGAGATGTGTAGATTTTCCAACCACAGACAGGGCTCGGAGCACACATCAGATGTTTCCTTAGGCATGCCGACAACCACCGGCGCCACGTCCCAGAACGGAGGTTACATGCGCAACTCTCATTGAGGAACTTGCTCGCGATGGTGTTTAAGAGCCGATGACGCCATAACATGATACCACTCTCTGTCAAGATTCGGAAGCACGCGGTGTCGCCGTGCGCGCAAGCTGGTCCATGTCCAACTCTTTCCAACCACCTCGTTTTTCGACATCTCTGATTTTCACTGCGCATTTCGTATCGCCTATGGGTATTTAGTCAGACGACCGAATGTGATTAACTCAAAAACGGGGGTCTGATTACGTCCATATAATCGCTACTCTGTCAGAGTAGCACAGGCCAAACAGTACGCACACGACTTCGTATTGAGATTACGGGGGGGATTATAGCCAGAGTACAGGGCAAACAGTATGAGAGGTCACCGGGAGGTGCTGCGCCAGACTATTTACCTGTGCCCCGAACCGGATTTCCGAGATGTCGAAAAACGAAGTGGTTGGAAAGAGGTTGGACATGGACCAGCTTGCGCGCACGGCGACACCGCGTGCTTCCGAATCTTGACATAGAGTGGTATCATGTTATGGCATAATCGGCTCTTAAACACCATCGCGAGCAAGTTCCTCAGTGAGAGTTGCGCATGTAACCTCCGTTTTGAGACGTGGCGCCGGTGGTTGTCGGCATGCCTCAGGACACATCTGATGTGTGCTCCGAGCCCTGGCTGTGGTTGGAAAATCTACACATCTCCTCCAGAGGCACTT
>JAPOKZ010000122.1:0-1930 GCA_029977385.1 Methanobacteriota archaeon | reverse complement strand
GGCATCGTCTACTTCCAAAGATACGAGGCAGGAGTTCCTGTTGAGGAACTTAAGGAAATAGGGAACTGCAACGATACGGGGACGCTTATAGCTTTCAAGCCGGATTTATCGATTTTCACAGATATTGTGGAGTTTGATTTTGAAGAGGTCGATACTAGGGTTGGTGAAACCGCATTCCTAAATGCTGGACTTAAGATTGCGATTGAAGATCTCAGAGGTTCCGAACCGCACTCTTCTGAGCACCTGTACGAAGGCGGACTCGCAGAATACGTTAGCCAACTCAACGAAAGGAGAGAAGTCTTGCATGATGAAGTCATCAAAATCAGAGGTGAGAAACAGATTGAGAAGGGTGATGTGGAAGTTGAGTTGGCCTTACAATGGTCTGACGCATTCAGTGAGTCAATACGTTGCTATACCAACATCATCAGAAACAAAGATGGAGGCACCCATATGTCCGGTTTAAGGACGGCCTTGACTAGTGCGGTTAATTTGTATGCAAAGAAGAAGAAGCTGCTCAAAGGAGATGCTTTGTCCGGTGATGATGTAAGGGAGGGTTTGGCAGCGGTAGTAAGCGTCAAGCATCCCGATCCTTCCTTCTCCTCCCAAACTAAAGATAAGTTGGTTAGTAGCGAGGTAACAGGGATTGTACAGACTATTGTTTATGACAAATTAGGTGAGTTCTTCGAAGAAAATCCCTCTGTTGCGAAGCAAATAGTCGAAAAGGCACTACTTGCTTCTAAAGCGAGAGAGGCGGCTAGAAAGGCCAGAGACCTTACTAGAAGGAAGGGTGTTTTGGAAGGAGGGGGATTGCCGGGGAAACTCGCCGACTGTCAATCTCGAGATCCACGCGAATGCGAGGTTTACCTGGTGGAGGGAGACTCTGCTGGTGGGTCGGCAAAAACTGGCAGGGATCGTCGAATTCAAGCGATACTTCCCCTGAGGGGGAAAATCCTCAATGTAGAAAGGCAGAAGCATAATGCTGCAAAGGTGTTTCAAAACCAAGAGATTCAGACCATCATTCGAGCCCTAGGTGCTGGCGTGGGGAATAACGTAGAGGAGGAGGGGGCATTCGATACTAGTAAACTCCGATATTCGAAGATCATCATAATGTGTGACGCGGATATTGATGGAGCACACATTAGGACTCTAATGTTGACTTTTCTCTGGAGATTCATGCGTCCTGCAATAGAGGAAGGGCACGTTTTCATCGCCCAGCCTCCTCTCTACCAATTGACCAAAGGAAGGGTTAGCAAATACGTTTTCTCCGATGAAGAAAGAGACTCAGTAACTCTGGAACTACAAGACGGAAATCCAAATGCGAAAATCGGCATTCAGAGGTACAAGGGGCTTGGAGAGATGAATCCGGAGCAATTGTGGGAAACTACGATGAATCCGATGACTCGGACGATGCTGAAAGTTACAGTAAGAGATGCAGAGGAGTCTGACGAGCTGTTCGAGATACTGATGGGCGAGGATGTGCCGGATAGGAGGTCATTCATAGAAAAGCATGCCAAGGAGGTGACCAACCTTGACATCTGAAGAAGAGGGCGAAGTAGATTCGCCAGAAAACAATGAGAATATCCTAAATCATTCCTTGAACGAGGAAATGAAGACATCTTACATCAACTATGCAATGTCAGTAATTATCGGAAGGGCCCTTCCTGACGCTAGAGATGGTCTGAAGCCTGTCCATCGACGTGTACTATACGGCATGCATGAGGGCGGGCATACGTCCGAGAAGAAATTTAGCAAGTCCGCACGTTCGGTTGGAGAAGTGATGGGGAAGTACCATCCTCATGGGGACCAGTCGATCTATGACACCATGGTCAGGATGGCGCAAGATTTCTCACTGAGGTACCCCCTAGTTGATGGGCAGGGAAACTTCGGTTCGATTGATGGTGATCCTCCTGCAGCGATGAGATATACAGAG
>JAPOKZ010000104.1:0-2282 GCA_029977385.1 Methanobacteriota archaeon | reverse complement strand
CTTCCATATGGTGTTGACGAACATTTTATTCACGTCAAAGTCAAATTCTGGTTCAGAGCGACCGCGGGTCGTTGGGCGAAGGTGTACCGAAGTACCCATTTTTCCGAGATTTATCTTAGAGCGTTCGCGAAATCTTGAAGTTCAGGATTTCAAGATGTTCACATTTTGAACAATAGAAAAATCAGTACTTCGGTACACCTTGGTCGTCATCGAGGGGGGGGAGGGGATGTACCGAAGTACCGATTTTTCTATTGTTCAAAATGTGAACATCTTGGAATCCTGAACTTCAAGATTTCAAGAATGCCCTAAGATAAATCTCGGAAAAATGGGTACTTCGGTACTGCGCTCAATAGTCAGACAGAACGAGATGATTCTTTACGAGTCGTATGCCACACCACCCCTTCGAGTTGCCCTTCTTCTCGGTCGCATATCCCCACTGCTTCATGAGCCGACCGAGTCGATTACCCGACAAGTAAATGGCGCTGGTCTCCAACTCTCGTAGGAGTTCGGAGCATTTGAGAAAGTGTTGGGGTTCGTCGCCGGCGTCCTCGAAGAGCCCTTTGATTTTGGTCTCCTCGTCCTCCTCGTCGAAACACTCGTCAGTCTCCTTCCTGACACACTCGGGCATAACGGGTCTCTGCGGCCCGTAGGCTTCACAGACCATCTGGGCAAACGCCTGGAGGACCTCATGTCTACGGAGAAACCCATCTTTAATGCTTTCGTCAGCTTCCTTCTCGAAAGATTTCGCCGTCTTCTCGTCATACTCCGACTGGGCAACATAAGAGTACGCGGTCCTCACGGCCACGCACCTGACCTTGACATCACTTTGAAACCCGTTAATTTTCGGGGTGTCGTTCATGTTACAGAACCCGGTCTGTTGGTTGATGAAGCACTTGGCCTCACGGTCGTAGTTGAGACGACCCGAGATGCTCTCACCGCCGTTAGAGAACACCTTGATAGCCTGAGCGTTCCACTCCTGACCTTTGGCTCTGGAGGTCTCGTTGAGGAAAGCGACTCGCTTGTCCCTCCCCTGAACCAGATGCTGATTCGAGAGAGCGGAGTTCCCGTCACTCTTCTTGGCACAGAAGTCCTGCGCGTTGAGGGTGTTAAACTGGGAGGCGAATGCGAGACGAAAGACCTCCGTGATGGTACCCTTCCCCGAGTTTGGCTCGCCGATGATGAAGAACAGACGCTTGTCTTTGATTTCACCGGCCATCGCACGAGCGAAGCTCTGTAGCATGTACTTCGAGACCTCCTCAGTCCCGAAGACGCCCATGAAGAGCTTGTTCCATACCTCGTCCAGGATCCCCTGCTCTTGTGGGACATATTCGATACCGCCCTTCAGCAAGAAGTACACGTCGCGGTTGTAGTCACACAAAGCTTTCCTGTCGCAGTCGTAATACCCGTTCTTGAAGGCGATTTTCCGATACGTGGTATGCACCACCTTGTTTCGAAATTCAGGGTCGTCGTTCACGATGCTTTCAATCTGCCTCACCCACTTATTCTGCTCCTCTGTCTTACCACGCCGGTCAGCTGGTAGACGAGGACAGTCGTTCATGTATACACGAAGCTGACGAAGGCCGGTGAGATAGATCCCGTGGTCTGGGTTAAACCAAAACACCTCACCTTCACTCCTGGTGAAAGCGTGGCCCTTCTCCTCCATGAACGCAATAAAGTGTCTGGCGATGTCGGTGTCACTCTCACTTTGGAGTTCTTCTTCCCCGTCGTCATCGCCCGTGGCTCCCCATAGGCACACTTCGTTAAAATCCTTGAGGGACTTCTTCTCGAGTTTGATGTCGTACCCTTTCATGAGCTTCACCGCCTGTTCTGCTTTTCGCAACACTTCATCCTTCACGTCCAGACTTTCGACGAGGAACCCATCGTGGATTATGGTTCCCGTCGTGTACTCGTTCTGATTGAAGGTCTGGATGGCGACGCTGATGATCTGGCGTTCAATGTCCTGCGCCAGAAGAGACATTCCCGTCCCGAGAGGGTTGCGGTTGTCTTTCATGTACGTCTTGAACTCGTCCAGCGACAGAAGGGTCGTGGAGTTTTGCTGAAACTCCTTGTGAAAGAGGCGAAGAAACTCGGGGGGCGTCCAGTCGATGAAAAAAGTCTGCTTATCGCGAGTCTCGATACACAGCGTGTCTGGTTTACCCCCGTACATCACTCGAAGAAATTGCGTCTTCGCTTCGTCTCGGCGGAGGCTCGACGACTTCCGCGCGTGCTCGCGTTTTATCACAGTGTTTTTTGGTGTGTCTTCAAACAGGGCCGTGATGGTG
>JAPOKZ010000168.1:0-1159 GCA_029977385.1 Methanobacteriota archaeon | reverse complement strand
GGGGAGCCTCTCCAGGGCGACTGGCAAAACTAACTTGAGGAGCCCCGGGACGATTACGGACGATGTCCGCGAAGTAATACCCGGCCCCGCCCTGTCCTTGATGGTTGGTTTGTTGCTGTTGTTGGCTGTTACCGCCAGCTTCGTCGTAATTGTATTGCTGTTGCTGTGTGCGTTGGCCCTGCTGTTGGTTGGAACGGCCATTGGCGTTGGCATTGGTACGATGGTATGGTTGGTTTGTTGGTTGGTACGGCTTGGGAGGATTGTAGTTGTCACCGCGATTGTTGAGGCGGCAGTTGCCCCAGGTATGACCACCATGGACGGGGCAGATATCCTGCGGCTTCGGTGGCGATGGTGTGGTAGTCTTCGTTGACACTGCCTTCCTTTTCTTCGACTTCTTCGACTTCGACTTCGACTTCGACTTCGACTTCGACTTCCTCTTGTTCTTCTTGCGCTTCCGCTTCGATCGCTTGCGCCTCTTCCTTGTGTCCTCGGACGACGAGTCGCTATCGGACAGGTCGCTATCAGACATCTCTCCACCGCTTGAACTGCTATCATCCTCAGAGGAGTCGCTCTTGGAGGAATCGGAATCAGTATCCTGCGAGGCGTGGTCGCGCATGATTTGGCCGATCTCAGCCATCGTCTCGGTGTAGTCCCCGCCTCGATACTCATAATATCTTCGATAATCCTTCGGAAAGGACTCGACCAGACTCTCCTTCCGCTGTCGCTCAGTTGGCATGGGTGTAGCGCCCGGAACTTCATCGAGCTGTGCGAGCAATGCATACAACGCCTCAATACGTTGGGTGAATCGTACAGGCGAGTGGTTGTACTTACGGTGGATCAACTTGTACTTCAGCTTCACAATCATCTTGAGGGCGGCCTTCCGAAGGTCGGGTTGGCCATAATACCTTACCCAAGTTGCAATCAGTGCATTGCGAAAGTTAGCACGGGTACGACGAGGGTTAGTGGCATAGTTGTCATTCAATTCATTCTCCCAATCTGACTTAAAGGAACCAGTGAGATACTGAGTGAACTCAGAAAAAATTTGGGGGCCTGTGAGATTAAGAGCAGATGCCAAATCATGGTAGATGGGGAGTTGTTCGTTGATCTGGAATTCGATGCCTTTCTCTCCAGAGACGAGAGGTACTTCATAGGAGCGAGT
>JAPOKZ010000183.1:0-1048 GCA_029977385.1 Methanobacteriota archaeon | reverse complement strand
GGTTTTGTGTTAGAGGGGATCTCCAGAAGAAGCAAGTTAGTGACATTGAGACCTACTCTCCAGTGGCTCAATGGTCCTCTGTGCGTCTGATGTTAATACTCTCAATAGTCCTGAATCTCGCCACCCTTTCAACGGATTTCAGCAATGCCTTCGCGCAAGCCGAAATGAAGGGTGACCCAGTCTACATTGAGGTCCCTTTCGGGGTTTCAGGATTCAACAGGGAAAGGGAGGTTCTTCTACTGAAGAAGAGCCTGTATGGGCAGGTAGACGCCCCAAAAATGTGGTATGATAAGTTAAAGGGCGGTCTAGAGGACCGAGGTTTTAAGGCTACTAAGGCTGACCCTTGTCTTTTCATTGGGAAGAAGGTCATTTGCATTAGTTATGTAGATGACTGTTTATGGTTTTCCAGGAAGCGGTCGGATATTGACGCTGTCCTGAAGTCCTTCAAGGAGGATGGAGACCAGCATAACTGGGAGATGAGAGTAGAAGGCACTGTCTCCGAGTACCTTGGGATCAAGGTAACTCCCCAGTCAGATCATGGCTATCAGTTCACCCAGGTGGGCCTGATAGACAAGATATTAGAGGCTACGGGAATGAAGGACTGCTCCCCAGAAGGAACCCCAACTCACACAACGGGTCCTCTGGGTCGAGATGTAGATGGCAAGGGTCCACAGAGGCAACATCAGTGGCAGTACGCCTCGGTGGTGGGTATGATGATGTACCTAGCATCTAACAGTAGACCCGACATAGCCTTCGCAGTCCATCAGTGTGCTAGGTTTACCCACTGTGTTAGAGCCTCACATGAAAAGGCTATTTTGAGGATTTGTAAATACTTAAAAGGTACTCGGGAGAATGGCCTCATCATGAGGCCTGATCGCACACTCAAGGTAGAATGCTTTGTGGATGCTGATTTTGCCGGCCTCTATGGGGCCGAGAACCCTGAGGACCCAATTAGTGTTAAGTCTAGAACAGGCTATTTAATCAAGTTCTCCGGATGCCCCCTACTTTGGGTGTCCAAACTCCAGACTGAGATAGCGCTCTCCACTCT
>JAPOKZ010000072.1:0-3617 GCA_029977385.1 Methanobacteriota archaeon | reverse complement strand
GATAGCAGAGAGCCTGCAGAAGTACGTTTCTCCCGATTTCATACTCAGCCCTGACAAGGGGGCAATCTCAAGGGCCACCGAGGTTGCAGAGCTAATTGGCTGCGACTTCTCGTATCTGGAAAAGAAGAGGATAGATGCTCACACGATAGAGCATACTCCGAAGGATCTTGACGTCTCAGGCAAGGTAGTTGCCATTGTCGATGACATGATAAGTACGGGAGGGACGATTTGTCGCGCTAGTGACGCTCTCAGGAGGCAGGGGGCAAAAGAGGTGCACGCTGCCTGCACTCATGGACTATTCACGGGCGGGGCACTGTCTCGTCTAGCCAATCACGTTGATGGGGTACACACCACTGATTCTCTACCAAATCCAAGAGCGAGTGTTTCTGCAGCCCCGGCGTTGGCCAGAGGATTGAGTGCAATGATGAGCAGAGGGTCACATAACGGCTGACTGGATGCAATACGCTGCGTTTATATCAGTCATGCCGTGCGGCGGCTTACTAACACGAGGAGATGTTCCAATGAGTGTACACATTGTTTTCGAAACCCCCCAAGACGTACAAGAGCAAGTTTACGAGATGGTCAAGAGCCTAGGAAAGGACGGCAAAGGACGCTTGAAGAAGGGTGCCAACGAGGTCACCAAGTCCGCTGAGAGAGGCACTGCACAAATGGTAGTGATGGCAGAGAACGTCAACCCAGGCGAGCTACTGGCCCACATCCCAATGATCTGCAAAGAGAAGGAGATTCCTTTCATCTATGTTGAGGATCAGGCTTACCTGGCAGAGGCTGCGGGGATGAGCACAGGCACCAGAACAGCGGCGATTGCGGTAATGCAAGTGGAGAAGGATGGGATGGATCGATTCAACGAGGTCAAGTCTCACTTCGAGACCCTCTCGTCATGATTTTGGAGGTTTGATATATGGCAACAGAGGCATGGCCTGCTGAAGTCGTTGAGATAGTGGGAAGGACGGGACTGACGGGCGAGGCTATGCAAGTCAAGGTACGTGTTCTCGATTCAGATAACCCTCGTGACGTTGGTCGGATCATCACAAGGAACGTGCTCGGACCGGTTAGAGGGCCGGACCCAGTGACTGGAGAGGGCGGAGATATCCTGATGCTCAGAGATACCGGAAGAGAAGCCCGAAGGATAGGTTCGAGGTGATTTTGTGCCAGAACAGAGGATTTGCAGCTTCACAAACGAGGAAATAGAGCCTGGAACCGGGATGATGTTCGTCAAGAGGGATGGCTCAGTCTACTGGTTCAAGGATAGTAAGTCCAGGAAGAACATGCTCAAGCTGAAGAGGAACGCGAGGAGGCTCAAGTGGACTCGGCGCTACGAGAAGGGCGGAATCAAGTGACCTCGGTAGTCGCTATTCTTTATCCTCCCACCAGAAAGAATCCTCAGCATCTGTTTTCCAAGGACCGTCGGACTCGTGGGGCCTTCCCTCTTGGTGCTTCCAGCAGTAATCAGTCGATCTAAACGTCAGAGAACGACAATCGGCAAATTGGCACTTATTGTCCCTCTGATGGTTGGCGAGTGAGACCGGGCCTTTGGATTCACCAAATGCAGGTATCGCGCTCGCACCCGCCCCAACGGCGAAAATATCCATCAAGCAGCAGAACACTTCTAGAAGCTGAACTACCATAATATGTCGTTTCTAATAGGAAACATAAGACTAACTACGTCATTGGGCAGTTATTCTGTAGTCTACTCTAGCTCTGTCATTCTCATCAGTGATGAGGCCACCCGGAGGTTGAGCTTCTCCACAGTCTGTGTTGTCAATCACTGTGATGTAAGTCCCGGCATCTATCGTTGCCTCGAGGTTCGATGCAGCGGTATTTGGATCACTTAGATCTGCAAGATAGACGAAGCTGTCGCATTCCTCGTATTTGTCGTAATTTACTTCGGTCATGGTGTAGAGGTCTATATTCGGTCCATCCTGCTTTTCCAGATTGATTCTGATAGTTGATACCGAGTCGATAGTCCAAGTCAGCTTAATGTGCTGGTCCTCATTGACGAATGTGTTGTCGTCAAAAAGCTCCTGCTCTGGGTTGACGGCGTCATTTACATCGTCCATACATCCCGAAAGAACAACGCACAGTGAAACCAGTATTGCCAGTTCAGTCCTCATGTCCTCCGCTGTGAAGGTGAGTGAATTAACCATTGCTTGTGATTGTCAGACAGAAATCGCCAAGAAATGGCTGTGTATTTTCTACCAACCAATACTACTCTCGTTGAAATAGGGGAGGGGTTTCGGCCTAAATATGGGAGAAATGCAAACGACCTTCGTGATGATCAAGCCTGACGGCGTTCAAAGGGGACTGGTGGCCGACATAATCGGTAGGTTCGAGACCAAGGGCCTACGACTAGTAGGACTGAGGCAATTGACCCCCCCTATGGAACTAGCAGAAGCCCACTATGAGGTTCACAATGAGAGGCCCTTCTACGGTGGCCTAATCGAGTTCATCACTTCTGGCCCAGTAGTGGCCATGGCATGGACGGGAGTCGACGCGATTAGCGTGGCTCGTAACATAATAGGCCCTACTGACGGTAGAACTGCCGCTCCTGGTACCATCAGAGGAGACTTCGCTATGGATATAGGGCACAATGTCATCCACGGATCTGACGGTGAGGATACGGCCGCCTTCGAGTTGGGGCTTTGGTTCCCAGATGGTCTAGTCGAGTGGGCCCGTGACGAAGAAGCGCACATCTACGAGTGAGTGAATCAATTCTGAAGGGGAAGGAGCATGAGGTGGGGGGAATGTCAGAACGCAGACAACCCATCGTCGCTGTCCTAGGTCATGTTGACCATGGTAAGACATCACTGTTGGATCATGTGAGGTCACTAGGGGAGCAGAGCCGTTCATCTGTGATGGACAGGGAGGCCGGGGGAATAACTCAGCACATCGGAGCAACGGAGGTCCCTTCAGAGGTTCTCAACGAGCTTTGCGCTCCTCTTCTCGGTGGGAAGACATTCGACTCACCGGGACTTCTATTCATAGACACTCCAGGACACCACTCATTCTCATCTCTCCGTTCAAGGGGCGGATCCCTCGCTGATATTGCCATTCTGATAGTGGACATTATGGAGGGGTGTAGGCCACAGACCAAAGAGTCCCTGCGGATTCTCAAGCAATCCAAGACCCCTTTCGTAGTTGCCGCGAACAAGGTGGACAGGATCCACGGATGGGATGCCGAAGAGGGCAGATCCATGGCGATCTCGATGAGGGGGCAGTCCAAGGAGTCCCTGGGACTTTTCGACCAGAGATACTGGGAACTAGTCGGTCAATTCGCTGAAGAAGGATTCAATCTCGAGAGGTATGAGAAGATCAAGGATTTCACTAAGGAGATAGCCATGGTGCCAATTTCTGCTAGGGAGGGAGAGGGGATCCAGGATCTTCTAGCGGTCGTGATAGGGCTTGCAGAAAGGTATCTTTCCGACCAGTTGACTGATGTGGATGGCTCTGGAGAGGCTACAGTTCTAGAGATGAAGGAGGAGAGAGGGCTAGGAAAGACCCTGGACCTGATCCTACACAGGGGTTCCATCAGGAAGGGCGATGAGATTGTCCTAGTCAGCGACAGAGGAGGAATAAGCACCCATGTGAAAGGGCTATTC
>JAPOKZ010000119.1:0-1994 GCA_029977385.1 Methanobacteriota archaeon | reverse complement strand
GGTTCCAGGTGATGGACTTTCTGACTCAATGGTGAGTGCCCCCCGGCAGTGATGGTGCCGAGATTTAGGGCAAGCCCATGGATGGTGAGAAAACTCGTGGAGCAGATGCTCGAAAGGTCAGGCGACTTCTAAAACCTGCTCGGTTGGACCGTCGTCTCTCATTGACGTCTCCGATCTCAGTAGACTCACTCTCGTCAGCGGACACGCACAAGGCAATCGGTCTTAACGCTCATTGCCTTCAAGGCTGAAATCACTGAAATTTCTTTCAACGTATCTTGTACCGACCACAGCCCTCCCGAAAGAAAGCCTAATCACAGATGGGGGTATCAGGAGGCGATTAGTGGGGTTGATTAATCCCATCGGCAGAAGCCGTCACTTCTTCTGTCGGTCGTCGAGCGAACGCCCTGGGTGCTTGGACGCTTAACCAGGGCTTTCCTCTGCGTAGTTCCTCTCATGCCCCGCTGCTCTGAATGGGCTTAGAACAGTGATGAGGTCAGAGACCGATCAGGACGACAAACCAGGTCTCAACGACCTTCAGGCGGGTGCCCCACCCGCCTTTGAAATGCGCGCTTCTACGGATGGCGGCAGCACTCCAGGGACGGGAATGTTCCATCAACCCTCTCTGGAGGAGTGAATGCGTCTTCTTGGGAGGGCCTAGGGAACCCTCCTTTTTTTGTGTGTCCCGTGACCCAAGTAGTCGTTTGGTCGTTATGGCGAAGTTGTGTTGCCATCCCTCGCGTCATTCTCTGGATGCTTCCTTTTCTGTGAAAGGGGGTGATTAGGGAACGCCCCCACTTTTTTGGCAGTTCGTGAAAAGTGCTCTCGACACCCCGTCTTGCTTGGAGATGGTGGAACTGCTGGCGAGTCCAGCGTTTTCGACGCATTCGTCCCCTTCAGTGGCGGCATTCCCTGCCGCCTTTACTTATCTGCCTCTGAGGCGCCTGTGCTGAGAGTGCCTTCCCTCATGGATGTATGCCGCAATCAGGCAGGAAAAACCGGTCAGGATCAGGAGTGTTAGGAACGTTGCCACGCTGGCGCCTCCACCTATTCATCTCTTCTCCATAGGACGGATGAGAGTGATTGATGCGGTGACTTCATCACTCCTCATTGGGTATCAATGCTTGGGGGGTCTCCCCATAGACATGGCATGCAGGCAGTCATAGAAAAAGTTCAGACCCCGATAAGACCTGATGGATGAGTGAAGTGCGATGCCCCATTTGGTCCGAGGCAAAGGGGGCGATCAACGCCCCCTTCTTCATTGGAGTGTGTTGATGCGAATGCCTTCTTCTTCGACGATCTGGAACGCAGGTGTCGTCTTGATGGTGACCCTGGGAGTTATTCGGTACTTCGCATCTTGTAAGGAGGCGAACCGTACAACTGTTGACGGTTCTCCTACTCCTTATGGGAGAACACCTGGAGGAAGATAAAGAGGTCACAACGAGAGGGATGGGACCTCTGAGGGAATGCACCTCGGGGGTCTTTTTTACTGCGGGAGGATGACGCTGAATATCTCCAGGGCTGAAAACGTCTGGAGAAACCGGCGAGGCAATAGCATCATGTCCAGAACGAAATGCATGGTAGGAACTACACCGAGGAGACCACTAGCGATGGGCGACGCTACTTCTGAGCTCACGTAAGTGCAGTTGTGCTGGTCCCTTCTTAGCGAGGGTAGTAGTGGCCATTGCGTCGCTGACCGCGGAAACACTTCTGGTCATCGCGCCGGCGGCGGGAAGCGCCTCCAGCCCGTCTTCTGCATCGCCTCCCAAGCCTCATGTAATGGTGAGCTTGGTCGGCCTCATCTCATTCATCCGGCTTTCGCTTGTGTTTCCTCTTCTGCCTCAGCACGAAGGAAACGCTTACGTTGAGGTGACTCAAGGCCAGTCATCTGAGCGTCGATCCTTCCCAGAGCTTTGTTCTCGACTTTGCGACGTTCCTCTTCCCACCACATCAACAGGGGATGCATATCGCTTCCGGCCATTGCTGAGACCTCCTAT
>JAPOKZ010000062.1:0-5088 GCA_029977385.1 Methanobacteriota archaeon | reverse complement strand
TTAGATGATGATTTGAATCACATTTCCGATTGGTCAATGGATGATGGTACTGCGCTTTCGATGGAGGCCGGAACGGAACCTCCACAGAGAGGCTCAACCAGAGGTTTCTTCGGACTTGTCAGCAGGTCTAGAATAACCAATGACGAAATGCCAACGGGCCCGGATGATTCAGTTCCAGTACGGGATGCTGATGTGGAAAACCCTCCTCACTTCACAGAAAGCGTGCAAAATGCTCCTAAAGAGACTGCCATGGATGAATATAGAATATCTGTAAATACCGATGATCACGGGTCGGAGGAGAAACAGGTATTGTTCTCAGAGGGAGAGCTGTGGACAGTCGACTCGGAATTGGAGGATACTCTACCAGAAATTCCAGAAGACACAGAGTTCGAGTCCGAAGAGGCACTTTCAGAAACTGGAATTGAGATTCACAATGAATCCGAAGAGCCCGTATTAGAGGTACCAAGGCCAATAACTCTCCGTGGTCCAAAGTGGGAGTCTGAGAAAATATTAGACAACAACCACCTATCTCGTATGAATGACGCGGAGAGGCTAATCGTTTCCATATCCTCATCTAGGGAGATTTCTCCTTCCGATACTGAGATTCAAGCCCGTTTGGAGGTTGGAAGGCCCCGTCTTTCACAGATTTATAACTCCCTTCACAAATCTGGAATCTTAGCAGTCAGGAAGGAAGGGAGGAGTCGGCTGTTCAAGATTAGCGAGGCAGCTTTAGACATGCTAAACGAGGAGTGAAGATGTCAGAAAAAATCACACATGAGAGGATTGAGAGGTACCTCTCACTTACTGCAGAGGCTAGGGAGAAGGCAACCCCCATCACCTCTAACAAACTGGACGAGGACAGACTAGCAGACATGCTTAGGATGTGCGATGACTACACTCGAGATGCCAGACATTTCGCATCCGAGGGTGATCTTGTTAGCTCATTCGGAGCCATAAATTACGCTCATGCATGGCTAGATGCAGCAGTTAGGATAGGATTTCTTGACGGGCATGGGGATGATAGGCTATTCACACTACCTTAGGCCTCAACCAGTCGTAAAGATGGGCCTGAAGTGACTTCGATAAACGAGCACCCCCTTTCTACCAACTTCCTCTTCAGCCCTCTGTCAACCGTCAACACTGGCCAACCCGTCTTGACAGATATCTCCAGCAGACTTTTGTCAGTGTGCCCCTCGTCAGATTTTACTAACTCTGCTCTGGAGTATAGGAGGTCCAGAAGTAGGCCGCTTCTACTGCTTGAGAGGGATTCTAATTCCTTCCTAACGGAATCTGTTATCTTTAGCTCAGCTTCTCCCACAGTCTCATTTAGAGATATATCGAGGTTCAGGCCAGCATCAACAAGAGAGACCCACCCACAGGCATCTACTAGGACGCCTACCATGGAATCAGCCCGAGATAGTCCCATGGCCGATTAATCGCCATCTCGATCCTACCCTTCTGGATAGGGTAATCCTGCTCCCTTTCTTGGCGCAAATCGGAAGTCTGAGACTGAGCCTCGCCTTCTTCCCCTTGATATTGGCTACAGTGCCGACACTCGTCGCAGTGGCTGAGTTGACCATCAGCATCTCATTGGGCTGTAAAGGCCTGATTCCCCCTTCGCCATCGTCTCCTGAAACCATCTTCTCCAATAGTTCCAGGTCCAGCCCCAGCTCCTCCCATATCGGAGGCAGCTCCCCCTCTCTGGCCATTACCTGTCCGGAGAGGTCGTCAGCCTTTGTGGCCAGGGGGTCGAGCGGAGTAGAAATCCCACAAAGGCCCCCTGCAAATGCAGTCTTCAGGTCACTACCGCCTCCTTGAATACCTTCTATGGTGGTCTTTAGCGGCTCCCATCGCGTCTTCCCTCCCTCCTGGACTCTCCTACCAGGGGCTATTAGGATGCTATCTCCTACGCTGAAGGAACCTTCTACAATGCTCCCACCTATCACGCCACCCCTGATTTCCGACGGCCTCGATCCCGGCCTGTTGACGTCGAAGGAGCGAGCAACGTACATCAGGCCGCTCTCCTCCTCTGTCCTGTCTGGAGTGGGGATGGTCCTCTCTATCGTCTCTATCAGGATATCAAGATTCACGTCATGATGAGCGGAGACGGGAATTATCGGAGCATCCTCAGCAATCGTACCACTCACGAATTCCTTAATCTCGTTGTATGACTCTATTGCTCTCTCCTTGCTGACTATGTCTATCTTGTTCTGTACTACTACTATGTTCTCTATTCCTGCTATCTCGAGTGCAGCTAGATGCTCTTTTGTCTGAGGCTGCGGACACTTCTCTGTTGCTGCTACCAATAGCAGCGCTCCATCCATAATCGAAGCGCCCGATATCATCACTGCCATCAGAGTCTCGTGTCCGGGGGCGTCCACGAAAGAAACAACTCTGAGGAGGTCCCCCTTGCCCTTTTCGCCATCTGGATGCTTGCCCTTGGCGTAGTGCTCGCCCTCCTTAGTCACGTGGAAAGAGGTGTCCGCATATCCTAGCTTGATGCTAATGCCTCTTTTCCTTTCCTCGGAGTGTGTGTCAGTCCATGTCCCTGAAAGGGCCTGGGTTAGCGTAGTCTTCCCGTGATCAACGTGCCCGACCATGCCGATATTGACTTCAGGCTGCTTGCTTTTCGATTTAGACAGCTTCAATCACCTCAGTCGTCACTCCTCTTCACCAGAGGACTGTTCGACTGCCGCTTCCTCTCCACCAATTATGGCGGCCAGGGTGCCCTTTCCAGATTCTACTACCTTGAGATTAATCTGGCGCGTGTCTTGGCTGATCACGTTGCCCCTGAGATTCCTTCTTCTCCTCAGGCCGTCGTACTTGTATCGGTACTCCTTGCTGTTCTTGTTGACGAATTTCTTCCCCTTGTATCCTATTCCGGCCGTGATAAGTACCGACTTAACCCCCGACCCATCCAGATCCGGCCTCATCGGCCTTCCAGTGATGTCTGAGCCACCGGTTATCTTCAGTTTGTAACCATTCAGAGTTATATCGCCGTCTCCCACGAACATTCCGTCCACAGAATCGCCAATCTTCTTTCCTAGGAAGTGGTTGTAGTTGGCCCCTGTAATATCCATTGCGTAGGATTTGCCGCCAGAGTCGGGATTGGTGTCGTTCACCACTGCCTTGAAGGACTGCTCGCCTGCCATTTGATCACCTTGGACGGCATCCCGACATAAGACCCCTATAAGAGCGGTTCGGAGTCTTATCGCTCCCCTAACCTTCGAGAAGGCCCTTCTCAATCCTATCTCCAATCACGGCAGGTACTGAATTGGGCATCGTGATATACTGTGTCCTTCCTCTTCCCTTGTTGGAACTAGATGCTCTGCTTACAATCAGTCCCTGCGACTCTAAATGCTTCAGATATTTCCAGAAAGTCGTGTAACCGCGTGCCTCCTCGCTATTTTCCTCACATACCAGTTCGTACAGCTTCCTAGCATCGCCGCTGGAGATCTCCTCTTCCTTTCTCAATCTTCGACAGATGCCTAGTAGGACCATCCTCTGATGGATATTTAACTTGTCAATCTGGCTAGGTTCTACGGACGGGGAGCGGGTATCGCTGGGAAGCACGTCTTCTTCCAGAACCTTCTCCCTACCACCCATCTCCGCCCTCCTGATTGAACTGTCGAGTAATTCAATGGCCATTCTAGCATCTCCGCCCGACTCCTCAGCAAAAGCCCCGATCTTCGATAGAACCTCGTCGCTAATTGAGCCAGGACGGCACGAAGCATCGTACCGCTGCCTAGCGATCCCCTCCAGATCATTCGCCTCATAGGGACCCAATTGTAGGGAGTTACTTGCACCAAGTCTTGATTTTATGGCCTTCTCGAAAAGTGAGAAGAGCGTCTCGTCCTGACTGACCATAATCAAAGAAACCGAACCTCCCCCCTCTTGGTCCTCGTCTATCCTGAGTAGTTTGTAAATCAGGTCAGAACTATCCCTCCTGATTAGAACGTCAACTTCGTCTAGGATAAGTAGGAGATGTGCCCCATGTGCCCTCAGATTCCTTCTGATGTTCTGAATTACCTCTGCAGAGCTGAAGCCACGCTCTGGATGACCAGAATCTAGCGACAGAGCGATCTGCTGCAGAACCTGTGAAGAAGAAGGGTGATTCCTGCAATTGACGTGGGCTAGAGAAATCTTTCTTTTCCCTTCCAATTTTGCCGAGATATCCAGGCAGAATCTTCGAGTCAAAACTGTCTTCCCAGATCCGACATTCCCTGTTACAACCGCTTTGCAACTAACATTGTGGTTTTCTATGCCTAGGAACATCGATGCCAACTTCCGAAGTTCTCCCTCCCTTCCAACTAACTCTGGAGGCGTCCAGTCATATGACAAAGGCTCCTTCGAAACCAGAATTAGCCCTTCTCCGATCCTATCGAGATAGTCTGCCATCGACCACTTCTCCATTTCGACGTTCTTAGACATATTTGGCCATGGGCTATCTTGAGACTCATCATCATACTTTTCCTATTTTCTTCGGTGTTTTGATAGGCTTGTGCGCATCAGCATTGACTGAGGCAGTGCCATGGTGCTGAAGCGGATTTTCAAGAGACCGACTAGGTTAGGCCTTTTCGGAGCCACAATTCTGGCTCTCTTCCAGTCAGTAAACAGCTCTGGTTTTTCTGACAACTTTGCACTTAGAACCGGCTTGCAAGAACGCCAGAGTTGTCAAAACGTCAATATAGCGGGGGAATTGACTAGGCAATGCTCATCGGGAGGGATACCGGAGGGAAAGGAGAAACTAGTGTTCCCCGAGGACTTATCATTCGAAATTTGGGGTAATCTTGAAGTGGGCACAATTGACTATGCAATCGTTGCTTTCCTGGGTTATACTCTCGTCTCGCTTTGGGTCCACAGGCCCATCGATAACTCTCTCGGGATCAAGAAGAGGAAGCTGGTAGCACTCAAGTCTATCCGCTGGATTCGTATCGCTGTACTTTCGCTTCTTCTGGCCGTATTGTCCACGGTCAACAAGATGGGGACATTCGCAGAAATATACAACTCTTGGGGTTTTGGAACGAAGACTGAAGGATCCTTAGGATGGCATGACGGATCTTTCGGATTTCAGCCGTTTGAATGGGG
>JAPOKZ010000093.1:0-2665 GCA_029977385.1 Methanobacteriota archaeon | reverse complement strand
TTCGCTACAAGCTCCGCATGATGGGTGTCCCAGTGGACAAGCCCTCCTATGTGTATGGTGACAACATGTCTGTTGTTACCAACGTGAGCCGACCTGAGTCGACACTCAAGAAGAAATCGAATTCGATCTGCTACCATGCAGTACGTGAGGCTGTAGCGATGGGAGAAGCCCTCGTTGCCCACATCCCAACGAAGAAGAACCTGGCTGACTTGTTCACGAAGGTCCTGTATGGGCAGAATCGGCGGTTTCTGGTGAACCGGATGCTCTGGGATGTGTACCCCAGTACGTAGGGTCAGGTTGGGACCTGGAGCGGGGTGCGGCTAATGACTGGCCCTTAACCAGGCCCTTCGGTGGGCCCGAGAGTTGGGTGAAGACTTTCTCATTGTGTTACTTGAGTGATTTTTAGCAAGCTTACCTAGGTAGGTACCTTGACAAGCTTGAGGGGACTGATAAAAATACCCTGTAACGGAGGAAGTACATCGGCGAGGTAGGTATGGATACCGAGCAGATGTCAGAACTGCTGTCACGCTTCCGCATGGATTCTGGGAACGTGCATCAGAGTTCGGGTTTTGACGCACAGGTATGGATTCCTGCGTTGTGTCACGGGAGTTACGCACGATTAATCATGGGTTGCGAAGACCCTTAGTTCATCATAATTCTAAAAATACCGCCACTGCAACCGAAGTTGCATGGCGGGGCTACTGGCCATTACTGTTTTCCTTAGTTTTAGACCTTGTTAACCATGTCCGCTCCTGCCAGCCTTGGCCCGGCACCCCCCAGAACAAATCAGTTTATCAGACCCAATAAAGGTGAGTTCGATGTATTCTCCGCCGCGCGATCGCTGGCGTCGAGAGGTTCCAATTTTGCCGCCTCCCCGGAATACGCCGAAGCGATTTCCCGGGGAATGGGCGAGGAACTCGGGCAGGCGATCGAGCA
Source organism: Methanobacteriota archaeon (assembly GCA_029977385.1). Lineage (GTDB taxonomy): Archaea > Thermoplasmatota > Poseidoniia > Poseidoniales > Thalassarchaeaceae > UBA36. The sequence goes on along the minus strand of JAPOKZ010000093.1, from coordinate 1,729 downwards.
GGTGCTCGGCCGCGACGGGATGGATAGCCTCAGTCAAGAAGACTGGAACATCGTGCAGTTCCTAACTTACGGCGTTGACCCAGCCGTACAAGCCCTCCCTCACACGGCCGACGCCGGAGGTGATGAGGCCGCCGGTTCGCCGGCGACAAGTGTTGCTTCGGCACCTTGTAAAACGGGTACCCTCTCCTCCAAGGAGGATGAACTGTCTTCGGACAGGACCCCAATGGGTGAGGGCGCAGGAGCCGAACCTGCAAAGAAAGTCGCCCGAGGGCGCCGGCGAGTGATACGCCGCCTGACCCGAAGAGTCAGCAAACTGGCTATCGACGTCGACCACGTCGAGATTCCTGAACAGGGACCAGGCGAGCTTCCTGGACCCACAGGAGCAACTCTGGCCAGAGGTGCTGCCCAGAGTACCGCCGTTAGAACGGTAGGTCGTCCACCAGTGCCCCCAGTTGTACGTCTGCAGGATGTACGTGATGAAATGCAGGGTGGAGGTGACGTACCTGGAGGAGGTGCTCCGCCAGGAGGCGGAGGGGACGGTTGGGGTGGACCGCCCGGTGGTGGCGGCGGTGGCGACGGTGGGGATAATAACCCGGACGATGACGCCTCGATGGCCGAAGAGCCCGAGGATGAGGATCCCACGGTGGGTCATGCAGGGAAGGTGTATACCCCTCGGACCACCAAGGGAAGGGAGATGGCCCAGATGTTCCAAGACTTCTGTGGACTCCCTCGATCCCATGCTAATGCCATTGTGGTCTACTTTGGCGTATATACCATGGACATTTTGGCAGAGTTCCGTGAGGAACACTGGAAGGACACGTTCACGAATTGGCAAAAACGTCATCCATGTCCGGATGGGACTGAACGTGCCATGGTCCTCAACCCGCCACATCAAGACAGGATTAAATGTGCGGCATGGGCTTGCCGTTACCATAATAGGATCTCCTGGCCCCCAAGAGCGTTCAAGAAGCGCGGAGTAGCTGCTCCGGTCTCCATGATTACCCTCCTCAAGAAAGAACATTTCGAGCCGATTAAGGCTCAAATGCTTCGTGAGGAACACGGGAAGGTGGCCCTGAAGGATATAAGTGAGCTTACGGACATTCCGAAGTTCAAATCCACCACGAGTATGTCGAAGCATATTCGCGAATTCGAGACATTCTTGTCTACGAAATACGGGGTCGATGGATTCCCCCTGGACTACGTCCTACGGCCGAAGCTGGTTGACAGGCCCATGAGCGACCTCGAAGATCGCATCCCCGACAGGTGGCAATACCCAACCAAGACGATGCCCGATTTTTTCGATTTTGCCCAGACAGATGAGATCTGTCGGAGATGGGCACCCATCATTGTGGGGAACCGGGCTGGGACTGTCTTTGGTACCCCGGATCATGACCTGGCCCGGATTGAAGACGACGTTGTCCTCTATAGGACACCAATGTTCTTGCGAGATGACGAAATTGTGTTTCGCCTCGCATCCGTGGCGTTTAAGGACTCCCCGGGCGGGTGCCATTTTGTCAACAAGAGGGGTGTCATTCACCACAGCGGCCGCAAGGCTTTCTTTGCCTGTAAGGGACAATTTGTGGGCAAGGATTCTGCCCGCTGTGAATGCTACTATGCCCGCGAAGCGATCGCCAAGATGCAGTATGAGGGGGAATCCCGTAACTGGGGATGGGACAAGCACTGCGAAAAGTTCCACTCTCATATCCAAGTGATTGACGAGTGGGCGGCC
>JAPOKZ010000165.1:0-1213 GCA_029977385.1 Methanobacteriota archaeon | reverse complement strand
TTTCTCCTGCCTTTATGGTGTAGATCTCGTTTTCATCCGAGAATGGGTCGTCGGTGCGGTTAAGACGTAGCTCGGATGATATGTCGGTTTGTGCGGAAGCGTAAGCTTTGTCACCATCGCCATCGGTGATAATGTCTGTGCGTTCGAGCTGTACGGAGCCAGGATTCAGAGATATAGAAGAGCCTTGCCCTCGTGTTTGGTCGTGTTGTACCGGGGAGTTAGAGGAAAAAGAGACTTGACCTGAAGGGTTGACCGAGAGATCAAGGGCGTGAGGTTGAGCGCTTGGATTGAGCGGACTGGAGGATCCATTTCCAGCGACACCAAACACACCGCCGTGTCCGTCGTTGTAGAGGAAGATGTGATTCCCCTTGAGATCAATCAGACCGGAGTCAGTGCCGTCAGAGGTCTTGAGTGAATAGGAGATGTCTACATGAGAGCCTGTGTTGTCGATCGCGGACTTGCTTCCCGAGCTGAAGATTTTGGCGAAGTCTGCCTGAGTGGTATGAGCATTACCCGTTGAACCTTCCTCAACGGTGAGCTCAATCTTTGCGCTTTGACTCGTTAACTGAGGCGGATCAATGGAAGGTTGTGTATCGGTAATGCTGAGATGAGAGGAGAGATCAGTGGAACCGGAGGTAGAGGATTTGTGATCGCCGTCAGCATCGGTGACGGTATCTGTGCACTGGAGAGTGACAGAGCCTGGATTGAGAGAGAGGGAGTTGCCAGTGCCTATGGAGCCTGGGCCGTGATGGATGGGAGTATTGGATGAGAAGGTGACCTGACCGGAGTGAGCAACGGTTAGATCGAGAGCGTGTTGCGTGTTGGCTGTTGGTATTTCATTAGGACCTGGCGTGTGATCCATGGCGACGCCATAGATGCCGCCATGGCCATCGTTGAAGAGATAGATGCTATGACCTTGGTTATCAACGAGACCGGAGTCAGTGCCGTTTGTGGTTGAGAGAGAGAAAGAGGTATCGACTTGAAGGTTTTGATCGACGCCAGTGGGTAGAGAGTGAGAGAAGAGGGAGGAGAAATTGCCAGAGGAGGAGTTAGCGCCCGAGGCTTCTAGGACAGCGAGGTCGACGGTATTTTTTGTTAACTGAGGCGGATCAATGGAAGGTTGTGTATCGGTAATGCTGAGATGAGAGGAGAGATCAGTGGAACCGGAGGTAGAGGATTTGTGATCGCCGTCAGCATCGGTGACGGTATCTGT
>JAPOKZ010000158.1:0-1326 GCA_029977385.1 Methanobacteriota archaeon | reverse complement strand
GGCGTTCTTGAAATCGTGAACTTCAAGATTTCAAGATGTGCCTATTTTGAACAGTAGAAAAATGGGTACTTCGGTACACCTTGGGTGCCATCGATGGGGAGGGGGTGTACCGAAGTACCGATTTTTCTATTGTTCAAAATAGGTGTATCTTGAAATCCTGAACTTCAAGACTTCAAGAACGCCCCAAGATAAACTCCAGAAAAATGGGTACTTCGGTACACCTTGTGTGCCATCGACGGGGAGGGGGTGTACCGAAGTACCGATTTTTCTATTGTTCAAAATAGGTGTATCTTGAAATCCTGAACTTCAAGACTTCAAGAACGCCCTAAGATAAACTTCGGAAACTTCGGTACTTCGGTACTGCGCTCAATAGTCAGACAGAGCGAGATGATTCTTTACAAGTCGTATTCCACACCACCCCTTCGAGTTACCCTTCTTGTCGGTCGTGTATCCCCACTGCTTCATGAGCCGACCGAGTCGGTTGCCTGACAAGTAAATGGCGCTCGACTCTAATTCTCGTAGGAGTTCAGAGCATTTGAGAAAGTGTTGAGGGTCGTCGGCGGCGTCCTCGAACAGCCCTTTGATTTTGGTCTCCTCGTCCTCCTCGTCGAAGCACTCGTCAGTCTCCCTCTTGACGCTCTCGGGCATCGTGGGTCTCTGCGGGCCGTAGGCTTCACAGACCATCTGGGCAAACGCCCGGATGACCTCGGGTCGTTTGAGAAAGACATCCTTGATGTCGGGGTCAGCCGGTCTCTGAAACGGCCTCGCCGTCTTCTCGTCATACTCCGACGGGGCAACATAAGAGTACGCGGTCCTCACGGCCACGCACCGGACCTTGACATCACTTTGAAACCCGTTTATCTTCGGGGTGTCATTCATGTTACAGAAGCCTGTCTGCTGGTTGATGAAACACTTGGCTTCGCGGTCGTAGTTGAGGCGACCCGAGATGCTCTCCCCGCCGTTAGAGAACACCTTGATAGCCTGAGCGTTCCACTCCTGACCTTTGGCTCTTGAGGTCTCGTTGAGAAAGGCGATGCGCTTGTCCCTCCCCTGAACCAGATGTTGGTTGGAGAGGGCGGAGTTCCCGTCACTCTTCTTGGCACAGAAGTCCTGCGCGTTGAGGGTGTTAAACTGGGAGGCGAACGCGAGACGAAAGACCTCCGTGATGGTACCCTTCCCCGAGTTTGGCTCACCGATGATGAAGAACAGACGCTTGTCTTTGATTTCACCGGCCATCGCACGAGCGAAGCTCCGGAGCATGTACTTCGAGACCTCCTCAGTACGAAAACGCCCATGAAGAGCTTGGTCCACACCTCGTCGAGAAGC
>JAPOKZ010000050.1:0-7309 GCA_029977385.1 Methanobacteriota archaeon | reverse complement strand
TTCTGCTGTATTGTCTCTGGCATCTTTGAGAGGATAGTACGCTTCCTTAGACATGTCTCACATAACCTATCCGAGGAAAGCGGCGGATCTGCGCCGCATGTGATACAGAACGACCCCCCGGACATGCTACTCCCAGTTATCCGCTCAACCTCCTCGTTAGAAGGCTTGCCTAGTAGTTTGAGGCTATTCTTTGTAATCTGCTGTTCTCTTTCGTGCTATCTCTCTCTTAAGTTCTGAGAGTGATGAAATCCTACTTAGCGCGTAGGAGTAGAGCATAGCGGCCAGGATCGAATAGGTCACAATTGCCTCGACCGCCCCAGTCATGAGAGCACTTCCTTGTCGATTTTCCTATTCTCCTCCTCCAATTCCCTTCTCAGAGTGTATATCGAGTAGTTCAGTAACACCAGTCCGATGAACAGTAACAAGAAAGATAACGCCCCAAAACCCATTACTTGCTTGATTTCCAAATCCACGCCCGTCTCCTCCGATTCTCTCAGAATAACCCCGGGATGCCTATTCCTCCATAGAGTAGTTGCAACAGCTGTGACGGGGACAAGAACGAAACCGAACAAACCTACTGCGGCTAGAGTATCCCTAGTTTCCTCACCGTCTGGCTGACTTCTAATCGACATCACCAGGAATAGCGCGACTGAAGTAAGAAGAGCGTAAGAGTTCAGCCTCACATCCCCCCAATCCCATGGCACCCCCCATTCTACAGAGCCCCATATAGGGCCTGAAATTATCACTCCAAGTCCAAAGAGAAGACCTAGTTGCGAGCCTATGACCAGTATTGTCCAGCCACCCTCAGACCTCCTAACATACCATGAGATTGCCCCTAAGAAGAGGAGGCAAAAGGATAGGAAAGAGGCCCAAGCAAAGGGAACATGCCAGTATAGAATCCGATAGGCCTCGGGTGCATTCCATGAGTCCGCATTTACCAATGGTGCGTAGAAGAAGCCGAGAAGGGCGGTTATGGCGACGGAAATCAGTCCAGCTATTGTGAGTGGAATTGCTAAGGCGCCAGAATTGGCCATATTGCTCGGATTTTATCATTAGTCATGAATGCTGTTAGTCAGTAATCTGGAATCATTACTGCCGCCAACCAAACCAAAGCGGAAATGAGGCTGGCGACTATGCAACTAACAATTGGGTCATGTATCGAAAGGCTCCAAACCATACCATTGTCCATAATTGAGGAAAGTGCATCGGTTAGTTCTAGAAATGGCCATACCAATACGACTAGAATTAGAGGGGCTGGGGCCGAAGAAGACCTTGAGAGGTCGGCAACCAGAAGGTGGAGAGCTGTCGCAGCTATTGCCAGATCCATCAAGGCCAGAGCCGGGATCCACAACCAAATAGTCACATCTTCGGATTCCGCCCCGTTGAAGGTTCCTGAGAGGACTGCCCATGACAAGTATGTAATTGGAATAGGCAGAAGAATAGATGCCCCTGAAATTGAGAGGGCTGGCCGTGCCATTGGCCCCGCTACTGCATTCCACCAACGTCCACAGTCCGATTCTGAGAGCCGGTGCACCAGAGCAGGAGAGGAGACCGCAGCGATGAATGCGGGGGCGAGAATCAAGGAAGCGTGAAGCCGGCTATCTTGAAGTTCGAAATCCTGTCCAGCAAGCAGGGCGTATGACAGAAGGATCGCCACTAATGCTGGAGTAACTCTTCCAACGGTTTCTATCGGATTTCTGGCCTCCATCTTAATCGACCACTTAACTAGGGAAGAAAGTGGAGTTTGATCGCCTCTTTCTCCGGGGTTTGGCAAATTACAGATCTCGCCAGATGATTCGCCCTTTTGCTCTTCTATCGAACCATCCCGAATAGTGAGTACCCTATCTGCTGATGATGACATGTCTCTGTCGTGAGTTGCCATAAGTATTGCGTGATTCCTAGAAGATAAGGATCGGATCCAGCTTCTCAGAATATCCTTGGCAGAGTCATCCAACCCCTCTGAAGGTTCGTCAAGAAGGATGACTTTTGGAGATTTACTGAGGACTGCTGGAGCCAAGCCCCCTAGGATTGCTGCCCTTCTCCTCAGTCCACCGGATAAATGAGCCAATTTATCATTGGCCCTATGTTCTAGGCCCCATAAAGACAGGAGTTCAATAATTTGATCCTCATCATGTTCTATTCCGCCTACAGAGAGTGAAACTGAAATCCTCTCAAAGACGGTCTCGTCCCCGCAAACCCCCCCTTTCTGCAGGGTCAAGCCCATAGAAGGAGGTTGGTTTCTCCGACCCTGAGAATCTCTGACAACTATTGGGTTGCTGTTTTCCGTCCAAATTACATCTCCAGATCGAAGTGGTAGAATCCCTGCGAATGCCTCAATTAGAGTTGTCTTCCCAGACCCATTCTCCCCCATGATTGCTACGACTTCTCCAGGGTAAAGAGTAGCTGAGACCCCATCCAGCACCCTTTGAGCCCCTCTATGGACAACTAAACCATTGGCTTCAGCCAAACCCGGCGAGGACATACATCGACGAAGGCGTCTACTCATATTGATTATTCCACAACTACGAATCCCTCTTTAGAGCGGCCATCTAGGAAGAGTCGATGCCAAGGGACTTCGACTTTACGTGGGATCAATTAGAGGGGGCAGACCTAGCTTGGATGGCTTTTCTAGTGATTATTGCAGTGGCACCTCTCGCTAATGCTGCCAGGAATAAGGATAGCATAGCCCTAGGAATGGTCCTGTCCATTATTCTGGTTCATTTTGCCCAGTTCTTCCTATCCTCTTTTCAGGGAACTCTGGAGTTCTATCCAATTGACATATTCAGCGTCATCCCGGTTTTGGCTGGCGACCCCCTCCACCACCATAGGATATTGACGTCTGCTTGGTTGCATGCGGACTTCATACATGTTCTAGGAAATGCACTCGTAATCGCGTTGGCAGGAGTCCCACTGGAACAGAGAATGGGTGGAAAAAGATGGATTTCTATATACATCATTGGATTGATAGGGGGGAACCTTGCATGGATTATGTCCCATCAGGATTCATCCACCCCGGCAATAGGGGCTAGTGGTGCGGCATTTGGGATACTGGGGGCATACATGGCCTGCTGGCCGGAAGATAAAATCGAGTTTCCACTAATTTTCTTGATTAGGGCTTGGCCAGTATGGTTAATTGCATTTGTAAGACTTGGGCTAGAAATATTCCAGATGTACTCTATCCAAAGTGGGACCGCGGGAGAGACAAATATTGCACATTTAGCCCATATTGGCGGCTTCTTCCTAGCATACGCATTGGCCAGACCAATAGCTAAGGGGGCCCCGAGCCCCCTCGGATCATCGGATCATGCAATGGGTGGATCCTCGGTTTCAGATCAGATCCGGTTACAAAATACTGCAAGAATGGGAGATTTGGGAGATGACCCTTGGACTGTATCAGGAAAACCTCTGGAAGGGAGGGCTCAGAGGGTTCTCGAGAAGCTGAGGCAAGAAGGGGATGAGTTGGAGACAAGGAAGGCTTGGCTGGAAGAGTTAGCAGAGAACACCATATGCCCGGCTTGCGGAGGAGAAATTATCGCTATTGACGATGGAGGCGTTTCAAGATTGAATTGTCTGGTTTCCGCGAATCACATAAGGTGGCCATAAGTGAGAATCCTATGTACACAGACCGGTTGGGATTATACAGGTCTTGAGTGTGGCTCTCTATGAGAGCCATGAAAAGAAGCAAGGGCAAGTTATCCCCGTTGGTAGTGGCGATATTGGTTTTCTTTCTAGACGTACCAGTAGGTTCCGCATACGTCCCCGATACTCAAGAGTCACCTCCGGGAGAGGTTATTGGAGAAATTTCCCCAGCCATCTCGCCCTTGGTTTGTGGTGATCAGGAGTGCAGCAAGGACTGGGGGCTAGAACACACTCCAATCGACTCATCCCCTCCAGCTATGGAATTCGGATGGTGGGAAGATTTCTGGTCGGACTCCGACTCAAACGGGTTTGACGATAGGTTGCAAATGATTCTTTCAGGAGAAAGAGAATCTGTATCACTAACTTCAATCATCGGCAGCGACGGTAGGCCGACAGTAGCGATAATCGTTCACTATGCATGGCACCCCGGGCCAACAGACATTGAGTCTTTGAGGGAGACGATTGAAGCGCATGGGTGGAAATCAGACGGTTCTTGGTTCATGGTCATGGATCATCTCGATGCCATAGTTCTGGATCACGTCCCGGTTATCTCTCTAATCGACATCTGGAAACTGGGAGGGGTTGTATTAGTTGAGGAGCAAAGTGTGATTGCACCATACTTGGACAAGGCTACCAAGGGATCCAAGGTAAGGACTTCTGGAGTGTATGACGAGACGCTGAGGGGTCTTGGATACCACGGTTCTGGAAAGGTAATCGCGATCCTTGATACTGGCGTAGATAACGAACATTTCTCGCTCGATGACTTCTCGGACAACAACAAGGATAACACGAACGATCCCGATGACATCGAGGACCCCAAATGGGTAGGGGGGTGCGACTCAACAGGAGTGGGTCAATCTGGTTGCAATGACGAGGATCCTGACGATGGAGACGGGCATGGTACGCATGTTGCAGGGATTGCATTGGGAACCGGTGATTCAAGTCGTGTGAATCAGGGGTACTCTCCGGGATCCTATCTTGTCGATGTCAAGGTTATGGAAGACTACGGAGGAGGGAATTCCCAATCAATCCTAGCAGGACTGCAATGGGTAATCAACAACAGAGACACCGATTGGGGGAACAACGCATCCAGTCGAGGGATACAAGTGGTCTCGATGTCATTCGGTAGGGCCAGTTCGGCTGTAGGGGACAGTAACGAAGACGGGACTTCAGCAGAAGCAAACCTAGTCAATCAGGCTTCAGAGAATGGATTGGTCTGCGTTGCTGCCATTGGAAACGATGGAGCAAACAACGTAAACTCTGTTGGTGCTGCTGATACAGCGATCACCGTTGGATGGCTGGATGACAAGAATACAATAGATAGAAATGACGACTCAATAAGTTCAAACTCGAACTACGGGCCAAGAATCGATGATGGGGATGGAGATTCGTGGGACGAGATGAAACCATGGGTCGTTGCCCCTGGTTCGAACATTAACTCCGCACAGCATGCAGAGTCTTCAGGAATAATTCCCGGATCGGAGGTGAACAGGGCCAGCGACGATTATACGCAAGCATCCGGATCAAGTATGTCAACCCCAGCAGTAGCTGGAATGGTGGCAATAATGCTCGAAATAGGGGAAATGAGGAAGATGCCATTCATGGACGAAGATGAGCCAGGTATCGAGAGATACGAGGCTATCAGAAGTTTCCTGGCTAGTGGATCAGAATTTAGGAGCGAGTGGGCTACAGATGGTACTTTCCAGGGAAACAGCTGGAACACAAGATATGGATTCGGAATAATTGATGGGGGGAAAGTTGCCAGTGAAATGTTCGATACCGGTTCTGGTGGCGGCGGCGGAGGGAACGAGACTTCCGGTCCGGGAACAAACCAAGAGGGGAAGTGGGTAGAGATAGAGAGTCCTTCCGAGTTCTCGTGGCTAGTAGAAGGTCAACAGTACAACCTCAGGGGCCACATCAATGAGCATGGAGAAGACAATGGCACAATAGAGGAAGTGGTAGTGAAGGTTGAGATGGAGTTCAGGGAATCCTCTGATACCCCCAAACAAAGAGTCACCATTATTGATTGGTCAAATCCCATTGGAATCGTTAATTGGACATCGCCTTTCCAAGTTCCCGACCTTCCTGAGGACTACGTCGATGTATCAATCACTGGAATGGCTGCAGCGAGGAATGACATTGGGAGGTGGAGCAATACCACCGAGTTTTTCTTTCCTGTTGGGAGGGTAAACATAACCTTGGAAGGGCCAAGCGGACAGGCCGGACTCGAAGGTTCAGTAGAGGTTAATGGACAATTCCAATCTATCGGAAATGCGACTATACAATGGAGGCTAGATAACGAAGACTGGCAGGATGGCCCAGACTACCATGACGGAGAATGGACAGAGGAGGACCTGAATGGGCTTTGTCACTCAACTTCTCCAACCAAAGGAGACGGGAGTAGTGATCCTTGCTACCAGGGTCACGCCTTCTGCGTACACATGTTTAGACAGTGGGCGAATTCCAATTCTGGACTCTCATGCGTAGACGGGGACAATGGCTGGACCAGGTGGAGTTTCAATTGGGACACTACCCAGTTCAAGGATGATGAGTATAGGATCTCAGTAAGGGTATTGAGTGCGGTAGGAGTAGTATCCGAAGAAATTCGAAGAGTAGTTACGGTGGATAACGTTGACCCCATGCCAGATTTACTCTTCGTTAGCAATTCTATTTCCATCCAGGAGTTTGGCATACCGATGCAGGAATCATACGTAAACACGTTCCTAGAAGTCAGAGCAACGATAAGGAATACTGGGGACCAGGCTGCGACCGATGTAGGCATAATTCTAGAGGAGTGGGGGGAGAGGAGGGACGAGTACATGATACCCAATATTGATTCTGGCCAGTTTATCGAAGTGGTCCTTTATTGGAACCCGACTGAATCTGGAGATGCTCTGCTAACAATTTCAATAGATCCACTGAACTCGATACAAGAGCTGGATAACAGCAATAACGAGTTATCGGGTACTTTCTCAGTCATCCCAAGGCCGCCGGGGGTTGACCTTGCCATAAGAGCCGGAGCGATTTCAGCTGTCACGGTATCCAGTCCAATTCCGCGACCCGATGAGTCTGTAGTGGTTCAGGCTAGAGTCGATAACCTTGGTTCTCAAGATGCCGTAGGAGTTACGGGGACATTGGAAATGATGACTGCCCGAGGGTGGGAAATGCTAGCGAACTCTACAATGCCCCTAGTTCTTGGCGGTTCCCATTCTACAATCTCATTCCCCATTGTGCCAAATTCAACAGGACCTCTGGAAGTGAGAGTTAGCGTTTTGATGGATAGTGGTTCCGATAATGATTGGTCTGACAATGTTAGGGAAAAGATACTACTGGTGGATAGTACGACCTTGACGGGACCAAGGGACATAGGGATGAACCCTGGAGAAACTCCAGTGGCAGTAGTGAGCCTGAACAGCGAGGAAGGGGACGATCTACTCATAGGAGAGAAAGAAGGGACACTACTGATGTACAAACTGACTCAAAGCAAGACCCTAATTGAGTGCAACAACGTGATTGAGGAACGTTGGTCGGGAGATATCTCGATTGCCAGCACTGATGATGGTTATGCCCACATAGTTTGGACTAGGAGGTACTTGGACACTAACTCATTCCTAAGACAAACCCTGAGCTACTCCACAATCGACTCAAGTTGCAGAATATCACCTGCTCA
>JAPOKZ010000113.1:0-2078 GCA_029977385.1 Methanobacteriota archaeon | reverse complement strand
GTGGTCCAGTGGGTGGTGCCCCTGCGCGTCCGCTGGGATCTTCTTGGAGTTACCACCTCTTCAAATTCAGTTTGTTCCTCGGTGTCAGGTACTTGCACTTGGCTTTCCTCACGACTTTCTATTTGGGAAAGCCTGATCACCTCTCCCGGGCAGCGTCTATGGGTGCACCCTGACCCTGACGTGAACCCTGAATTAAATGACGAGTGGCTGACAGAAGGAGAGCAGGAGGCAAGAGAGTCTGAGAGACGCTCAGAGGTTATCAACCGGGCCCGGAATCAAACTGAAACCTCCCTCCAAGAAGTCCAACAAAGTGAAAATCCTGAAGTCCCAGATGGGACTGAGCTCCAGAGGGAGCTCCCACAAGGTTCAGGTGTATCCCCTGGCACGCCCAGGGAAGGTTCCCATATAGAAAGTCGTGAGGAAAGCCAAGTGCAAGTACCTGACACCGAGGAACAAACTGAAATTGAAGAGGTGGTAACTCCAAGAAGATCCCAGCGGACGCGCAGGGGCACCACCCACTGGACCACAGACTTCGGACCTGCCAGAAAATGGAAAGGAGATGATGTGGCCGCGGTTTGCCAGATCTTGGAAGATAGTGAAAACATCCAGGACGAAGATTGGGAACCGATCCTAGCTCTCCTCACAGAGCTAGATGACCAGGAAGGTGCTAGGTCAATCAAGACCTCCCAACATTGGGATATGGCACTAGCCGCTGGTAAGAAGACCCAGGACCCCGACACACCCTCAATCAAAGAGGCACTCGGGGGTAACAACTCTGGAGAATTCCGAGAGGCTATGATAAAAGAAATTGAGGCACTAGTGGCTAGAGGAACCTGGAAACGTATCCAAAGGAACAAACTCCCTAAGAACGCTAAGGTAATACCCACCACTTGGGCTTATAAAATTAAGAGAACACCAGCCGGCGACTTTAAGTCATTTAAAGCTAGGTTTTGTGTTAGAGGGGATTTACAGAAGAAACAAGTCAGTGACATTGAGACCTACTCTCCCGTGGCTCAATGGTCGTCTGTCCGTCTGATGTTGATTCTCTCCATCCTCCTGGGACTCAATACCCTCTCAACGGATTTCAGTAATGCCTTTGCGCAAGCTGAAATGAAGGGTGACCCAGTCTACATTGAGGTCCCTTTCGGGGTTCCAGGATTCAAAAGAGATAGTGAGGTCCTTCTTCTGAAGAAGAGCCTCTATGGGCAGGTAGACGCCCCAAAAATGTGGTACGACAAGTTGAAGGCTGGGCTAGAGAACCGAGGTTTTAAAGCCACTAAGGCTGATCCTTGTTTATTTATAGGAAAAAGAGTCATCTGCATTAGCTACGTAGATGACTGCTTGTGGTTTGCCAGGAAGCAGTCGGATATTGACGCTGTCCTGAAGTCCTTTAAAGAGGATGGTGACAAGCACAACTGGGAGATGCGAGTAGAAGGCACCGTCTCCGAGTACCTGGGAATCAAGGTGACTCCCCAATCAGATAAGGGATATCAGTTTACTCAAACAGGACTGATCGACAAGATTTTGGATGTCACGGGAATGAAGGACTGCTCCCCAGAAGGGACCCCAACTGCCACCACGGGTCCTCTGGGTCGAGATGAAAACGGCAAGGGTCCACAAAGGCAACACCAATGGCAGTATGCCTCTGTGGTAGGTATGATGATGTACCTAGCTTCTAATAGCAGACCTGATATAGCCTTTGCAGTCCACCAGTGTGCTAGATTTACCCACTGTGTTAGAGCCTCACATGAAAAGGCTATTTTGAGAATTTGTAAATACTTAAAGGGGACACGGGAAAATGGCTTAATCATGAGGCCCAATCGCAGTCTTAAGGTAGAATGCTTTGTAGACGCTGACTTTGCGGGCCTCTATGCTGCCGAAAACCCTGAGGATCCTATTAGTGTTAAGTCTAGGACAGGCTACCTAATCAAGTTCTCTGGATGCCCCCTTCTTTGGGTGTCCAAACTGCAGACAGAGGTGGCGCTTTCCACTCTACACTCCGAGTACGTAGCGCTATCTCAGTCTTTAAGAGATTTATTGCCCACCAAGGAACTTCTTAAGGAGACTATTTTCAAGGT
>JAPOKZ010000170.1:0-1152 GCA_029977385.1 Methanobacteriota archaeon | reverse complement strand
GGGGGGCACGGGATCCTGATTATCGAGGGTATCCACGCGCTGAATCCGGACTACACGGCCAGGATCGCCGGGCACGAAAAGTATCGCATCTTTATTTCGCCGCTGACAAGCCTGCAGCTCGACGACACCAATTGCGTCAAGACCACCGACCTCCGCCTGTGCCGACGCATGACGCGGGACTACCTCTTCCGCGGGAACAATGCCTCCAAGACCCTCAGTATGTGGGACAATGTGCGACGAGGCGAGCACCGGTGGATTTTTCCGCACCAGAATGGCGCCGACTTTGTCTTCAACTCGTGCATGGAGACTGAGCTGCCCGTGCTCAAGTCGCGTCTGGACTACTTACTGCGTGTCGTGACGCCCGAAGACGCGAACTTCGCCAAGGCCCAGCACCTCTTGGGTACCCTTGATGCGTTTCCTACGTGGCACGACAAGGACGTGTCGTCGACGTCATTGCTGCGTGAGTTTATTGGCGGCAGTGCCTTCAACGTGCATTGATCCAGGACGCCTTGGAGATCCCCCTTCATTGGCAAACAGGCCACGCTGGTGTGTGAAGTCGAAGTGCTGCGGCTGTGGCGGCTCCGCTTGAATCATCATGAGGTTTCATGACAGCTTCCAGCATCAACCATTCAGAATTTGCGGCAAATACTGGACATGGGTGATCGTTGCTGTCTGTGGGAGACATTTGTGGCCACATTCAATCACACGCCCCACCCCACCCTTCCTTTATTATCGATAATATGGCTAAAAAGCAGAAAGCTAAGCGAGGGCAGTGGGATAACTCGAGAGCAGCGCTGAAGGAACAAAATAGGTATCTGGCTTGGCCTTCCCTAGCAGCGAGGCCCGCGAGCTTCGATGTACATTTCTGAATCCGACAGGAGATGAACTGCAGCCTTGAGATATGACGCTGGCTCTCCCGAATCCCCCCTAACCCGTCTTGGACGTATGTCAGGAGGACATTTATTGTGGGGATAAAGAGCTCTCTCTCTCCCTCTCTCTCTCTCCCTCTCTCTCTCTCTCTCTCTCTCTCTCCTTTGAGTTTTTCGAATTGTTTTCCAGTGATAATAGGGCCTGAGGTACTGGATGCTGACGCTTTTGGATGAGGCGAAGCCTGAATCTGACCTCGCTTTCCTCCTGTCCAGCCGGGGAGCG
>JAPOKZ010000105.1:0-2269 GCA_029977385.1 Methanobacteriota archaeon | reverse complement strand
GTCTCCACCAAATATCAGTCCAGTCATATTCACTAGCACGAAAATCAAAACTGCAGCTGCCCCTATTAGCAGCCCCATTCTTAGGTTGTCATTCATTTCTACCATGGTAATTCCTACCTATGCCAAGGGTATCGAGTTCTTAATGTGAATGGTGACGAGGAGTATTTTTCAGCCTGAGATGCTGCAATTATTCGGAGTCCTGAGCATCTGATCCTGCACTAAAGTTAAGAATTCCATCATCCATTAGATCTGCAATGATGTCTTCCATCTTTCTTCCAGTCTTTTCTGCGATTGCCTGGGTCTCTATCCTATCTGCATGTTCTCTGGCTGTTTGTGCCTTTGTTGAGTCTCCTGACTGGTTACGAGAATCTAGAACAGAGGCGAGTCCTCGCCAGTTTTCTGGGTTATTTGCATCACTTGATGTTAGTTCCTTCCAAATCTCTAGAGCTCCTGCGAAATCCCCCTCTTTCTCCATCCTCTTAGCCTTCGCAACCCTTTGATCACTGGATTCTGAGCTGGATGCCTGCTTCATCAGAGCATCGAGATCATCGTCTTCCCCCGGAACCTCATCTTGAGCCCCATCTGATAGCGCCTCAGAGTTTTCTGAGTCTGATGCGTCTTCGAAGTCGTCGAAGTCGTCCAGGTCGTCGAAGTCGTCCAGGTCGTCGAAGTCGTCCAAGTCGTCGTCTGCTAGAGACTCTGCTGCCTCCTTGGCCTTCTTCTCTGCCTCCTTGACCTTCTTCTCAGCTTCCTTGATCTTCTTTTCTGCTGCCTTTGCCTTCTTTTCTGCTTCCTTTGCCTTCTTTTCTGCTTCCTTCGCCTTTTGGGCGAGGCGGAAGGCTACATCCTGTGGGATCTTCTTAGCCATGAAAACTACCAGTCCGGGGGAGTAAGTGTCACATTTAATTGTGGTCCAAGCAAATATTCCCGGTTTCGAGGGAAACTTTGTTTATTTCGTCAGGAAAGAGATTGGGCTTTTTCCTCGCAGGCATTGGCTCTACCCGGCTTTCCTGTAGATGAGAAATACGACGAGAAAGCATTCCAGACATCAGGATCGGAAGGACTGTTGGAAACCAATTTCTTCAGATTGGATAGGGCTGCTTCAGAATTCCCGGAGATTATGAATTCTAGTGTTTGTTCTATTCCTGAAGATTCGGAGATTTCCTCATGCTCCTTTTCTTCTTGGACTGGAGCCACTGATGCTGGACCGTACTTCTCCTCGGCCCAGACAATGAGTTTTGGCCACTTACCTTCGAACTTGTCTAGCCTCTTGTCGATGCTTGCAACCATTTTGTCTAACTCTTGACCCTCTAGGTTTGAGCGGAAAATTGCCTCCAGCCTTCCTGATGCTTCCTCTCTACTCAGTTCTGTATGGTCATTTTTCTCCTCTTCAGGTTCAGTATGAGGCGCTGGTTGGGATTCTGTTCGCTCTTCCTCCGGAGCCGCTGCGGTTTCTTCCTGTTCTCCCGAATCCTCTGGTAGCCCATACTTCTGCTCGGCCCATTTAATCAGACCTGCCCACTTTCCTTCGAACTTGTCGAGTCGCTTATCCACGCTTGCAAGAGCCTTCTCCAGTTCGCTCCCTTCTAGAGATGCGGAGAAGATGGACACGAGTCTATCAGACACTTCTTCCCTGGTGAGTTGGTCTGCCATTTCCTCTCCTCGATTGCCCCAGTTGATATCTTGGCTTTAAACCGCCGATTGGTTTTCCTCTTCCCTTGGCTCTTCCTCTGACTCTTCCTTTGCGAAGCTTCCCGCCTGATCTAGAGATTCTGAAAGAGCCTTCCAATCCTTGTTCTGCTTTCCCTTACTATGAGTCAGATTCTTCCACTTGTTGAAAGCTACCTTCACATTCCCCTCGTCCAGAGATGCAGCTGCGACGTTCAGGGATGTAGATGCCCCTAGTAGCTTTACCAGATTTGTGAACGACTCGTTCGCCTTAGCGGCTCCTCCTTCGAAGTCTGATCTCTGAGCCCTCTCTGCGTCACTTATCCCCCCCCAAATCTTCTCGATGTAGTTACGATTATCCGGGATCGGATTCAGAATCGCCCTATCTACCTCCAACCCTCTCGAAATTGCGTAAACGAAGAACGAATAGAGAGCTATGAGCTCTATGACATCTAGAACCCCCCATTCAAACGGCTGAAATCCGAAAGATCCGTCATGCCATCCTAAGGATCCTTCAGTCTTCGTTCCAAAACCCCAAGAGTTGTATATTTCTGCGAATGTCCCCATCTTGTTGACCGTGGACAATACGGCCAGAAGAAGC
>JAPOKZ010000029.1:0-12267 GCA_029977385.1 Methanobacteriota archaeon | reverse complement strand
ATGGAACTAGTCCAGAAGATTCAGACACTGATGGGGATGGAATACTAGATCAACAGGAGTTGGAATACGGTAGCAATCCATTGTTGGTGGATCTTGATATGGATGGCGATGGGGCTTACTGGTTCGATGACTGTGATGACAATGATTCTAGTTTTGGACCAGATGTAACAGAGTCGTTGGACGGTCTTGACAATGATTGTGACGAGGACATAGACGAGGACTTCTTCTGGATTGACACGGACATGGATGGGTTGACTGACTATGCTGAATATCACCAATACTCGACTGATCCAAATGACGGGGATTCTGATGGAGATGGCCTTCCTGATGGGACCGAATTGAATGACTTCATGTCTGACCCTCTGGTTGCTGATCCCGACTCTGATCTAGATGGCTGGTACCACTTCCAAGACTGTGACGACGATGACTTCGAAAGGGCTCCCGAACGTCCTGAGGAGTTGGATGGAAAAGACAATGACTGCGACGATCTAGTGGATGAGGACTTCTATGAAAGTGACACTGACGGTGATGGTCTCAGTGACTATTCCGAGTATCACAATTACAGTACCTCGTTCGATTCCGCGGATACAGACCAAGACGGAGTAGACGACGGAACCGAGGTTGCTCGCGGGCTTTCTAGTCCAGTTTTCACAGACTATGATAGAGACAATGACGGATTCTACGAGTATGAGGACTGTGACGACCTAGTTGGAAGTACATTCCCAGGTGCGATTGAACTGTGGAATGGTGTTGATGATGACTGCGATGGTGAAGAGGATGAGTTCGTCAACAGACTAAGCCTAATCATGTCAAATCACGAAAAATCGGTCGGGACTGTTTTCTTGGAAAATGGAAACGTGTACGATGGCCCAAGGACTTACAGTTCGATGTCAATCCCTTGGGACTCTGCGAACGAGTCCTTTGAAATCACAATTTCCGGAATTCAGTCATCTGTTGATGCGGTAATCGCCTGGTCAATTAGTGGCTTTTCACTGGATGTCAACACCAGCCAAGATGGGAAGTCAGTGGTTCTAATGCCAATTGACTGCAGAAATACAGAAGTCAACATGCAGATACAATTCTGCGATGAGGGATCATCAGTTCAGAAATTAAGGGCGATTGTCTCAGAAGACGGATACTATACTGAGATTGAGTGGAATCTTATGGTGAAAATATGGGTAGAGCCTCAGTCTGAAAATTGGCTTCTCTCTGCTATCTCCAGTCCTACGGGCATAATTGGAATAATCACTTTCCTGATCACCCTCTCTGCTGGAGGCTTTCTAATCGGACTGAGAATCTCGAGAGCTAAAGAGTTGCGAGATGCTCTCGAAGCATATGGGGTCAGTCCGGAGAGGCTGGCTATAACTCCTGAAAACAAGGGAGTTGAATTGCCTTCTGCACCGGATATTACATGGTCAAAAGATGAGATGTTGTGACAAAGGAAAACCAATACTTAGTGTCAGCTTTCTTCCTCCTCATCGGTGGAACCTGCTGGACCCCACTCAGCATCCGGAGACCCTCCGGACCACTCTCCAAATATCGCGATATCCTCGATATCCTCATCCTCCCTCCAAGGAGGCTCTCCATCGGAGCCACTGATAATCAAGCATCCCTCATCATCGAGTCTCCTCTTCAAAGTAGAGGCACCTCGCTTGACTGGCAAAAGATGACCGATGGGAGAACCGGAGTTGACGAACGGATGTGTCGCTGAACTAATCAATAATCCTCGTATTGGAGAGATTACATCATGCTGAACGCCTGGAAGTTCTGGATCAGTTATGGTCGCTACGATCTCTCCTTCCTCGATGAAGCTCCCCGCAGGTGCCAGGACGTCCAGTAGACCTCCCTGATCAGAGCGTATCCAGACCGACCCAGATGCAAGAATCCTGAACCTAGGTTTGCTGGGATATCCTGGAAGCATTCTAAGGCTCCTCAGGAGGTTGATTATCCCATACATGGAAATCTGAACAGACTCTGGATCTGCCTCATCCGAACCCCCGCCTTCGTAAGTGATGCAGGCTATTCCCTCTTGATTAGCAACCTTCCTTAGAGAGCCTCTTGGCCCCTCACTGTCTAGAATCGTCTCTATTCCGAATGCTCTTGCAATTCGGTTACTGCTTGCATGCGCTAGATTTGCTCTTATCTGAGGTATGTTTGTTCTCCCCTTGGCTGCAGAATGGAGATCGACAACGTAATCACTACTTTTGATGATTCTAGTCCATAATTTGTGTGCCACCCTAGAGGTAGTATTGCTATCGGGCTTTCCAGGGAAGCACCGATTCAGATCCCTTCCATCCGGGAAGTCGCGAATCATCCTCCTATACCCGGGAAGATTGACAATTGGTACGATTCGAATAGTCCCGGCCAATACACTAGGATCGATGACTCGTTCGTCGCCCATGAAGTTAGGTCCGCAGAGATAAGTTAGTGCCAATGGTCCGACAAGTTCGTCACCATGTATTGCTCCTAGAAGGGTTACGACGGGGCCTGGTCTTGAGCCATGTATGATACTAATGGGGACTGGCCAAGATTCTCCAATTTCTACATCTAAGAGCTCGTACTCCATGTGCCTAATTGTTCCTGGCTTTATCCTCTTTCTCATGAAAACGTGATTCTTCGTTCCTTCCTTTCGAGACCATTTAGTTGGGCTCTCTCCAACTTCTCCAAGGGCCTTCTCTATCTCCTTTCTGCGCTTCATTGGAATCTGATTAGCGATCTTGATTGGAGCAAATCTTCGCTTCTTCGCCCGAGGGGGGGGTTTGGATTCTCCCACATCTGCGGCTGGAGGCAAATCGGCCTGTTTGTCCGCTGGCACTGTTGGCCCGAGGGATTGACAAATTAATACAATGCGGAGTGGAGTTTTGGGAAAATTCAATTCATAATGGCCCCTATCGATGGATGTGAAGGAGCGAGAGGAACTTTGTGTACAGGAGATTCATGCTCCATCGAGTATCTGCTTTGGGTGCGGTCCAGCCAACAAAGATGGCTTGAGAATTAGATCATTCAGAACAGAAGATGGCCTTGAAATGGAATTCTCTCCTGATGAGCGCCATCAGGCATTTCCCGGGATGATTAACGGGGGGATTATCGGCACCCTGCTTGACTGCCATGGAAACTGGACAGCAGCGATCGCACTGATGGATGAGTCTGGGGGCTCTGAGCCCCCTTGTACCGTAACTGCCTCATATAGTATCAAACTCAGACGACCTACCCCGTTGGGATGCACTCTGGTCGTCAAAGGAGAAGTTACAGAGCTTGGCGAAGGTAGAGCAAACGTGAGAATGTCTCTCTCAGCCGATGGGAAGATATGCGCAACTGGAGAGGGGCTATTCGTTGCAGTTAAGGAAGGTCATCCAGCCTTCCACAGATGGAACTAAGATTCACTCGGCATCCTTTAGAACGGCCGAATTAGAGTCCAACCATGGACGACGCGGGAGAGGGATCGATATCTCACCTGGATGAGTTCGAATTCGATGATCGCCTGAAGAAAATGCTTCGAGAAAAATGGGGAATTGATGGATTGTTCCCCCCACAAGCAGATGCACTCCCAAACACACTCAAGGGGAGGAATCTGATGCTCGCAGTTCCTACTGCGAGTGGTAAATCGCTAGTTGCCCACATCACACTGGCAAACAGATTGATTGGTGATTTGAATGGAATGAGGGGGATATATATCGTCCCTCTAAAGGCTCTAGCATCCGAGAAGTATGAGGAGCTCAAGGATGTGTGCTCGAGTGTTGGGCTGAAGGTTGGCTTAGCTATCGGAGACAGGGGCAGTGAAACTAGTCTGGTAGAAAACTCCGACATACTAGTTTGTACAAGTGAGAAGTTAGACTCTATGCTGAGGTCGAAACCCTCTCTACTGGATGATATTGGAATAGTGGTTGCAGATGAGTTTCACCTTATGCAAGACCCTTCTAGAGGTCCAACATTGGAGATAATATTGTCCAGAATTAGGAATAGGTCATCAAGAGTGCAGATTTTGGCTCTTTCTGCCACAGTCGGAAATGCCAAGGAACTATCCAATTGGCTGGAAGCAGATCTGGTCACTTCGAATTGGAGACCAATAGCCCTCTACTCTGGAACTCTAACAGGATTGGACATGAAGTATCACTCAGTCGAGAGTCCTGGGGATGACTTCGTTTTACCAGAACCAAAGCGCCTTGAGGGAGGTGTTCAGAAGAATCTCCATTCAGTGATGGATGATACTATTGCGATGGGGAAGCAGATGCTAGTCTTTGTTTCCTCGAGATCATCTGCACAGAAAGAGGCTAGGGAACTCTCAAAACATATTAAGTCCAAATTAGAAAATGATGGACATGGATTTGAGAAAACAGTGGTTGAGTCATGGATTTCTATGTCACAGGAGTTGGCGAGAGGAGAGAGTGGTTCTGTAACCGTGAAGGCTCTATCTAATGCGGTTAGAGGAGGAGTTGGTTTCCATCATGCTGGTTTGACTTCTGCGCAGAGAAAGGTAATCGAGAATGGATTCAGAAATGGAAATCTGCAATGCATAGTAGCAACTCCAACTCTTGCACAGGGAGTGAACTTACCGGCTAGTCGTGTTGTTGTCAGGGATACCAGAAGATGGAGCACGATTGCAGCGAGAAGTATGCCCCTCCCAGTGATGGAGGTGAGGCAGATGATGGGGAGAGCAGGAAGACCTGGCTTTGATGAGTATGGAGAGTCTTTCCTAGTCTCAAAAAATACTGATGATGAGTCTAAACTAGTCGAATTATACCTAAGAGGAGGGTCGGAGAAAGTGGTTTCGAAGCTCGCAAATCCTAGCGCGCAACGTGCTGAGCAGGATGGTGCCCTACTGGCTCACATTCTGTCAATTATTGCGACCGCTGGAATAAATGATAGAGATGCAATATCACGGTTCCTATCCAAGACTTTTCTTGCCAGCCAGATGGCTGCTGAGACTCTGGAAGCCAGGACCGATGACGTCATCCACTGGCTATGCAAGAATTCAATGATCGATAGATCTGGAGAATCTGAGGAAGTCAAGAGAGATATCAAGGATAGAGAGTCAAATCAGACTGATGAGGAAAAATGGGAAGACGAGTTGCCATCTTGGGCAAACTCAGCGACATCTATACCGGGATTGGATCTTATCGACGGAGTGCAGCCCCAGGAAAGGACTCTCTCTCCCAGAAGGGGTCCAGCAATCTTTGGATTCAGGAAAGCGAGCGCCTACGAGGCTTCAGAAGAATCGGTACCAGAGCCATCTGCAATGACATACTCCCCCACTTCCCTTGGTTCTAGAGTTTCTAGACTCTACCTTAATCCAATTTCAGGGAAGATAATCCACGATGGTCTGAGTCGAGCGATTGAAATTGTTTCCGGTCATGATCAGATTAGACAGGTATCTCCACTTACTCTTCTCCATCTAGCTTCTTGTACTCCTGATTTTCTACCTCTGTGGCCTAGGAAGAGTGATTACGATACGATTCAAGGAGCCTTAAATGGGCACGAAAGAGAGCTATTGGGAGACTCTGTAGATCTTGAAGAGGAACGAAGAATGAAGGGTGCTTTAGTGGTTCAGTCATGGATGGAGGAAGACTCCTTGGATAAGATCGAAGAAGAGTGGGGGGTTCAACCTGGTGATCTCAGAAGCAGAGTTGAGTTGATGGAATGGCTACTATTTGCAATGCGGAGGATTCTTTCAGAAGACGAAACTTTGGCTAGGACCAATCAAAGTGCTCACAAGACTCTATTCGAGTCAATAGAAGAAATCCATAGGAGAGTAAGATACGGATGCAAGTCGGATATACTTGGACTGGTTTCGATCAAAGGAATAGGCAGAGTTAGAGCTAGAGAGATGTCTGAAACCCTAGGAGTGGCAAGCGCATTAGATGTTACAGAAATTACAGAAAGGGATAGGTCAAGGCTTTCTGACCTGAGAGGATGGAGTCCAAAGCTCATTGATAATCTAGTTGATTCTGCGAGGAAGGCAGTAAGAAGGGAGCGTTAATCAAATTCTTCTAGTGGACCCCATCGGAGTATATGGACTCGAACCATCCAGTTCCCTGGTTCCCGGCATGGGGGGTTAGGTTTCCTGAACCAGTAAGTAACATATTCTCGACCGTTTCAATCGTTAATGAGTTCAGGCCTAACAACAGATGGATGCTGCTAGCATTCGAAGCTGCAGCCAGTGAGTTGCACCTTTGGTCAGCATGGTATACTCTCAGGAGGAACGAAATTTCAGGTGAGATGGTAGCGAAAACTGCGGATGCAGAGTTTCTGAGACTTATCTCTGGAACTCGCCAGATCAACAAGGCATTCGAAAGAGCAGGCATAGCAATTGGAGATGAAAGAGCATGGATAGTTATGCTACCTGATTCAGAACTGGGTATTGACTTCGGCGAGGTTTCGATTCCAGTCGACACATACAACGATTCTAATGAAGATGGAATTAAACTCATTGAGCACCTGAGGGGTTCGTTAATTCCAGAAAGGCCTATTCCTTCGATAGAGGGTCTCAGAAGAATAGAGTCACAAAATGGGATAGTATCGAAAACTTTGGAAATTGAAGATGCTTTCTTATCCCATTTGTCTCTCTCAAGTCTCAAGTAAGTGATTTTGCAGCAGTCATATTGATAGACGGGTGTCCTGACGTCTGTCTATACATGCCAAAGTTCCACGGATTCGGTTCTTGCATAGATTGTGGAATTGAGTGCACGTCTGGAAACTTCCTGATCCATGACAGTAAGAGATACTGCACTGCATGCTGGGTAGAGAAGAACAACCCTGACCATCCAAATAAGGAAGATATTCGAGAAAAGGTACAGACATCCGTAAAAGAGTGGAAGTGCGCAAAATGGACTAGGGAGGAGGGTCCCCTCCCCCTAGGTCCAATATCTGTAAAGAAGTGAGGGCTTAGATGGGGGATGGTTTCGTTCCAGATGACTTTGATGCATCAAACTGGGAAAACCTAGAGCCCTTGACCAGAGATCTCCTAGAGAGAGACTTGAGTTGCTCGAGTTGCTTAGAAGGTCTGATCTCAGACTCATCGAAGCTAGCAGAACATGTTTCTGAGACAGGAGCACTGCTGTACATTGGAATGACATGTGACACAGAGAGCGAGGAGAAAAAAGGTAGTTTCCTAGAGTTTGTTAGCAATGTAAGACCCAAGCTGTCTGAATTCTCGGATTCACTCAATAGACGAATTGTGAATCATCCATCCGTTGATGATCTCCCGGAAAGATATAACCTGATGCTAAAAGGAATGAGGAATGATATAGAGATATTCCGAAAGGAGAACATTCCTCTTGGAGTAAGGCAGACGGAGCTAGTAACAGAGGCTCAGTCGATCAACGGTGCTATGACGGTTGAATTTCATGGGGAAGAGATGACCTTTCCGCAGATGAGTAAATTCCTCGAGTCAAACGATAGGTCTGAGCGCCAGGCTGCCTGGACCACTATGGCAGCGAGAAGGATGGAGGATAACGAGAGGCTTTCGGAGATCTTCGACGAACTGATTACGATAAGACATCAAATTGCTATCAACGCAGGATTCGAAAGTTTCACGCAATACATGTTCAGAGCGATGCATAGGTTCGACTATACGATTGAAGACTGTCTAGAATTTCATGAGTCTGTAGAGTCTGTATGCATCCCAATACTCAATGAAATTAACAAGAAGAGGAGAGATGGGCTTGGAATTAGCGAATTGAGGCCGTGGGATGTAAATGAAAAAGGAGGTTCAGGGCCCGATATACACGGAAAGGATCCACTAAGGCCATTCGAGACAGTTGAAGAAATGGTAGAGAAATTGTCTGAAATGTTCAATGAAATCTCAGAAGACCTAGGTGGAAAATTTGACAGGCTCGTGGAAATGGACACTCTTGATCTGGATACCAGAAAGGGCAAGGCTCCGGGTGGTTATCAGTACTACTTAGAGAAGAGTCGAGTACCTTTCATATTCATGAACGCTGCTGGCCTACAAGGTGACTTGGAGACAATGATCCATGAAGCAGGTCATGCCTTCCACTCTCTGTACTGTGGCCATCTGGAGCTGATTGACGAAAGGGACTATCCTATCGAGTTCGCTGAGGTTGCATCGATGTCAATGGAACTACTGACGCAACCATGGTGGGGCAAATTCTACGATAATGAAGAAGACGCTGCGAGAGCTAGGAGAACCCACCTAGAAGGAGTTGTATTCCTTCTTCCCTGGATAGCTACAATAGACTCTTTCCAGCATTGGATTTACGCTAATCCGGGTCATTCTAGAGAGGAAAGAGCCGAGGTGTGGCTTTCAATAAGGGATAAATTCGGATGTGATATGGACTGGACCGGTCATACAGATTTCAGAGAGGTTTCTTGGCAGCAGCAGGGACATCTGTTCGGTGTACCTTTCTATTACATTGAATACGGGATAGCGCAACTCGGATCATTGCAACTATGGAAGACTCAAATGGGGGATCCACAAAAGGCATTGGATGACTACGCTAATGCGATGTCACTCGGGAACACAAAGACCCTTCCTGCGCTCTTCGAAGCGGCTGATATCAAATTAGGATTCGATGAGGGGCACTTCCTATCCCTTCTAGGAATGGTCGAATCAGAGCTATCGGAATTGGCAGCTTAGCCTTATTCGGACACCGGAGCCTGCCTGGCTAATTAGTCACGCAGGCCCTCGGATGTCACGGTAAAGACTGCCTCACCCTCGGGTAGATTAGGGCTGTCAATTAGGCGAGCAATTCTACGGCCCCCCTTTGACTTCCTGAGGTAAA
Source organism: Methanobacteriota archaeon (assembly GCA_029977385.1). Taxonomy (GTDB): domain Archaea; phylum Thermoplasmatota; class Poseidoniia; order Poseidoniales; family Thalassarchaeaceae; genus UBA36. The sequence goes on along the minus strand of JAPOKZ010000029.1, from coordinate 3,526 downwards.
GGCGGAATGTGCTAGCGTGTCCGACGATGTGTCCACCTACTGCTCTGGTGGGATCTCCCCACATCGCATCTGGTTTCGCCTGAACCTGGTTTGTCACAAGTACGATCGCGTTCTGAACATCTGCGACCTGCTTGAGTTCCTTCATGTGACGGTTTAGCTTCTGCTGCCTGGGGGCCAGCATCCCTCTTCCGACATACTCGGCCCTGAAGTGACTTGTCAGAGAATCGACAATTATCACTTTGACATCAATACTCTTTGCCATCCTCTTGATCTCATCCACCAGTAACATCTGGTGAGCAGAATTGTAAGCCCTAGCTACATGTATCCTATCTAGGGCATCCTGGGGATCCATGCCCACTCCTTCTGCCATCTGAGCTATCCTCTCTGGTCTGAACGTATCTTCAGTATCGATGTAAACCACTTCTCCATCTAGACCGCCCTGCTCCAATGAAAGAATGCAGTTCACCGCTAATTGATGGCCAATTTGCGTCTTTCCACTACCGAATTCTCCGAAAACCTCGACTATGGCCTGAGTCTCGAATCCTCCACCTAGTAGTTCATCCAGAGAAGAAGCCCCTGAGGTCAGCTTTTGGACTCGCTTTCTCTTCTCAAGAAGAGCCACCCCACTAACGAAACCCCCAATATTCGCGAGCTTCTTCGCGCCTGCAATAATCTTGGCAGCCACTGCCTCTCCCAGTTCAGCCTGGTCAGAGAGTTCGGATGGACTCATCACAGCTATCCCAAGAAGTTCCTCGAAACCTGCTTCTCGAAGTTTCTCCGCGGTAGCAGGACCGACTCCTGGCAGATCCTCAATTGTTGGTTCTGCATCGTCCACATCAATCACAATTTCTTCTTCTTCCAATTTCTCACTCGCTGTTTCTTCGCTCATCCTGTTCACCAATAATCCTCCTCATTAATCAGGGGTATATGAACAAATGAAGGACCCCTGGTCGTTCAATGAAAGTAGACATTCTTCGTGAATCCTTGCAGTACAACGATTTTTCACTTTCACTTTATTTTCTGGTAGCGGGTGATGGATTTGAACCATCGGTCTCCGGGTTATGAGCCCGACGAGATAACCTGACTACTCCAACCCGCTGTCCTCGCGCTGGGGCCACGGTTATTTGAAGCGAGCGGGGGGCGAAAACAAAATTTGTGATGGCAACAGTATTGTGGTGTCAGTATTCCGACAACATAGGAATCCCCCATGGATGGTCATTTGCTTATTCAGAATGCGACCCTTGTTTTGCCGGATAGGGTTGTAGAAGGTGACTTGCGTGTATCTGCTGGCTCGATATCAACCATAGCGTCTGGAGGGGGTTTGGATGCCCGAAGTAATGAGGCTGTGATTGATGCAACAGGTTTGCACTTGCTTCCAGGAGCAATCGACCCTCATGTTCACTTCAGAGAGCCCGGAAGTACCGAAAAGGAAGATCTGGAGAGCGGAAGTAGAGCAGCTGCCGCTGGTGGGGTCACATCATTCCTAGACATGCCAAACAACAATCCCAATGCCACTAATCGTGCGACTTTGGAACGAAAAATTGCTATCGCGTCGAAGAAGTCTGTTACCCATCATGGCTTCTTCATTGGGGCGACCAATGACAATATCAGTGATCTGCAGAGCGTAGAAGGTATGGATGGAGTTTGCGGAATTAAGATTTTCATGGGCAGCAGTACAGGAGACCTGCTCGTACATGAACAACAGCAACTAGAGAATATCTTCGCCAACACGCGGGGAGTCATAGCGACCCATGCAGAAGATGAGGCTCGATTGCAGCAGCGTTCTGCAGAATTCGAACATCGTAATGACATAGCTTCTCATGCAGAGTGCAGGGATGTTGAATGTGCTTTCCTAGCTACAAAAAGGGCATCTTCCCTAGCTAAGGATTACGATCATAGACTTCACATCGTCCATCTTACGAGCCAGAAGGAGGCAGACTGGTTGCAGAAAAATAAGGGCGATCTAATCACTACCGAGGTATGCACTCAGCACTTGACGTTCGATCAGGATGATGTTGAGAGGATAGGTGAGAGGGTACTGATGAATCCTCCAATCCGATACACAGAGGATCGAGACTCTCTTTGGAGGAGGTTGAAGGATGGTACCATCGATTGTGTGGTCACGGACCATGCACCTCACACTCTGGAGGCTAAATCTGTGGGTTTCCCTAATGCTCCTGCTGGAATGCCTGGGGTCGAGACATCGTTGCCTCTGATGCTGACTCACGCCATGAATGGCAAATGTAGCGTCTCGGATGTAGTTAGCTGGATGTGCGAGGGACCTGCTAAGGTATACGGAATCCAGAACAAGGGCTCCTTAATTGAGGGATATGATGCTGATTTGACTTTAGTCGACTTAGAGACCAGTCGAACCATGACTGATGCAGATACATGGACTAAGGTTGGATGGACTCCATATGATGGTATGGAACTCACAGGATGGCCAAGATACACCATCGTGGATGGTGAGATCGTCCACAAAAGAGAGGAAGACGGAGAGCTTCGGGGATTACCTATTGCACTTCCCGGTTCAGTGGGTAGAGCAATCAGATTCGGTTAGTGGGGTCACTAGTCCTCGCAACCCTCTGCATCGGGATCGTTGCATGGGTGCGTCTCTTCCGAAGACTCCGTTGAGTCATCATCGACTTGATCGGTCTCTTCGGAGACATAGTTGTAGTCTACAGGATCATTACCTGGGAGTTCCAACTCGACCATCATTTGTAGGTCAGTCGTCCTATGGACTGTGGCACCTCCAGATGAGAAGGCATAGACGTAGTCCCCCATGAACATCGATCTCCTGATGCTTGTCGAGCCGGACCACCAGCTTGACAGTCCCTCCTCATTGTAGAATTCCGAGTGTTCAACCTGGCCATGATCCGACAAGGATCCGTTCTCGGTGTCGACGTTGATCATCTTGAGCATCGAAACGTACTCGTACCCGTAATGGGAGTAGACCTTGCCCTCTATCTCGATCTCGTCGTAAACATATCTGTGAGTGGATAGGGGGACCGCCAAAAGTGATTCAGGGGCCCAATAAGTGAATGCTTTGTGCTCGTAAGTTGCTTCCGAGTAGGACCAGGACCAGCCGCAGGTCATTATGTCATTGCAGTTCTCGTCAGCGTAGGCAGGAGTGAGTGGGATGGTATCAGATAGAGTCGGGTTACTGGTGTCACTGACATCGAAAAGGGAGACTTGTGTAGTGGACCAATCGAGACCTAGGCCATCCGCGCCTCCGGCTATTCCGATGGTAAGCAAGTAATCATCGTCAACTGGATGTATGTATGTGGAAACACCTGGTACGTGCAGTTCTCCCAGCACGGTGGGGTTGTACGGGTCAGAAAGGTCGAGGACCCATAGTGGGTCAATGTTCATGAAAGTCACTAGATAGCCCCTATCCCCTACGAATCTAGCACTCCAGATTGTCTCTCCCTCTGCTATATCTCCGAGGAAACCTATCTGACTGAGATTGCCTTCTCCATTGTCCATCAAAATAGTGACTTGATTTGTTGGCCCTGTCCATACAGGT
>JAPOKZ010000090.1:0-2708 GCA_029977385.1 Methanobacteriota archaeon | reverse complement strand
GGTTGGAGGGCTTTCGACCGGGCAGTTGAGAGAGCGATAGAGGGGGATGCGGAGAGCCTCAGGTTCGGAATCGAGAAGGCCGACAGGTCGTTCTCCGGGGTCTTCGTGATCGGTCTTTTCCTCGGGGTCCTAGTCTACTTCTCGCCGTGCGCCTTCCCCGTTCTGCCGTCCTACATCAGCTACTGCCTCAGCCTCGGGGTCAGGGAGGACGAGCTCCGCGAGGAAGGCAAGTTGGAGGGGACCGCCCCCAGCCCCTTCGAGGTGGGGGTATTCGCCGCTCTGGGGCAGCTGACCTTCTTCGGAACGGTGGGGATAGTGATCTTCGGGCTGGACGAGTTCCTGAACCTGTCAGGGGTACTGCATGACATTGCCGTGGGGATCGCGCTCCTCCTGGTCGTGCTCGGGGCCCTGATGCTATTGGGTTGGACGGCGCACATACTCTCCGGGGTCCAGAGGCTACTGGACAAGCACATGACCACTGAAGAGGACGACAGGTTCACCCCGAGGCGGAACATGTACCTGTGGGGAATCGGTTACAGCGCCGCGTCAGTGGATTGCACCGCAGCAGCGGTCTTCCCGTTCATCGCATGGCTAGCCGTAGTCGGGGAGGGAGCCCTCCTGATGGGCATGGGCGGGCTGATCATCTCAGTCTCGCTACTGATGATCGGAGTCACCTCGATGGTCGGAATGGGAAGGGGGGCGATGGTCGACTCCCTGAGGAGGAACTCCCCCCTTGTCAAGGCAACCGGATCCTGGATGATGATGTTCGCCGGCATTGGGCTACTTGCCTACCTGACCCAGCCGGATATCGTAGCGGGAATGATCGGCTAGTTCCCCTCGATCGGCTGCAGCATGTGCTCGACCACTGGCCTGACCGAGTCCCAAATCCGGTCGTGGACCTCTTGCACCGTGTGCCTGGTTGGAATCAGGGTAGCGCCCTTCTCCTTCCCGGCCTCCTGGAACTCGTTCCTGAGGATCTTCTGGTACTGCAGGAAGGAAGAGGTGATAGATGAGGAGAGCGCGAGGTCCATGCCTGCTTCGAAGTGATTCAGCGCCTCCAAGCTCTCTCCGAACATGATTCGATTCAACAGTCGCCGAGGTCCTGCGTGCAGTACGATCATGGCATCGGGATCGGGGGTATTGGAGTAGAGCGAGTCGATCCAATCCCCGTCTCCGCCCCTTACCTGCTCCCTGATCCTCGGAGTGAGTGTGTACCGGTCCGCTATGACCACGAATCCGGCGTCCAGGAGCGGCTCAGCCTCATGCTTGATCTGGTCGTGCAGGTCGGTGGCGTAAAGGAGCGACCTAGTTCGCCAGTTCAGCTGGTGTATGTCAGCGGTTCTTGACTTCACAATCTCGCCCATCAGTTCGGAGCGGGCCAGCCCAATGATGTGAGTTGCAATCCCGTTCGCTTTCAATCTGGCAGAAAGGAGACGCGTGTGTAGACTCCTTCCTACGTGGTCCGGGCCCTCGATTACGATCAGCTTGCCCGCGTGACTCATTCTCCATCACCCCCCGAGTATGTTAGCCAGTCGATGTCGGACTCGCTGAGGTTCTGTGCTAGCCTGTCCGATTGGTCGATGACCTGTACCCCAGAGAGGTCGATGTGCTTGTCGAAGGTCTCCCTCACCCTGGACTGGACCTCCGCCACGGTTCCCTCGGCATCGAGGCGTTCGATCCTGCCCTCTTCCACCAGCCCCGAGTAGATCTCGGACACCTTGCCCTGGAAGATCCTGTAGGACTCGAATGGGTCGGTTGTCCAGCCCATGTCCAACCCGGCCTCGTAGAACTTCAGGCTCGGTCGGCCCTTGGCGATGCGGTCGAAGCTGACGTCCACTGGGACGTCGAAGTACAGGGTAAGGTCCGGCTCCCTCGCGAATGAGTATGTGTCCTCGATGACCTCCCGGGGGACGTCCCTGGAACCGTCCCTCGCCATGGCCGTGTACTTGTAGCGGTCGCAAATCACTATCCCGCCTATCTCCAAGACCGGTTCTATCTGCTGTGCCCACCTGTCTGCGAAGTCTGCGGCATGTATCATGTGGAATGTGATTGGTAGGAGCCTACGGGTGTTCTTCCCTATCTTGGTCGCTTGCTTGACAATCTTGCTGGAGTTCCACTCGGTGTGGAAGACCGGCAGTCCCTTGGCTCTCAGCCAGTGGTACAGCAGCTTTGCTTGCGTGCTCTTCCCGGATCCGTCCATTCCCTCAACGGCAATCAGGATACCCTTCTTCGACATTGGCCCACCATCCCCATAATGCTCTAGGAGCAGGTCATGGGCAAGGCTGGAACCTATTAGGCTGTGGTTTGTGGAAAATAATGGGAGAAACATCAATTGTTGTCCGATTCTTCAGAGTGCCATGGAGTTCTTGGCTCTGGCCTTCGTTGCTGCGTTCCTAGCCGCAGCCCTGACCGTCCCTGCTGGCTTCGGGTTGTCGACGATGCTCACTCCGGTGGTTCTCCTGATGATGGGGCCTCACGAGGCAGTGGCAGTGGTCGCAGTGGTGCATGGGGCGCACAATGCAGGGAAGTTCCTGGCTCTGAGGGACAGCGTCGACTTCTCCGCTTTCAGGCACTACGGCATCTGGCTCGTGGTGGGTGCGGTCATTGGGGCCGCTTTGCAGAGCAAGGTCCCACAGGACCCCCTCCTCGCCCTGATAGGTGCCTTCCTCATCCTCCTACCCCTGTTGACCCTAAGCGAGTCGTGGACG
>JAPOKZ010000120.1:0-1987 GCA_029977385.1 Methanobacteriota archaeon | reverse complement strand
TGACCATGCGGATCCGGATGAATCTATAGCCACAGAGAACTCCTGGTAAGATACAGATTCGTATGCATGAGTGTCTCTGAAGGGAATCCATGTGAAGAGGTCCCTGTACTCGACTGGAACTGCGTCCAGAGCTCCTTCTTCACAGATTAACTCCCATCCTTCTTCTTCGCATAGCATATCCACTTCATACATTTCCATGTTGGAGCGCGTAAGTAGGTACACGTCTCCCTTTGAACTGAAATCTATGCAGAATGTGTATTTTTTCCCAGGACTGAGTACCAATTCTATCGCTGTCGCAGAACCGTTATCCACTTGGATTCCCGGAAAGTTCTCCCAAGAACCATCCGACCATTCGGTGCTAACATCCTTGTCAAGTGCCCTAAGTCCCGATCTCCCGTCAAATCCGAACAGATCTCCCCCTCCGCTCCCAGGTATATCTATCGAAAGGTAGTCTCTCGGATTTTCCCCAAAATCCCAGTCGCTACTTGGGGAAACCTCACAGGAGGAAGATTGTGAACTTGCAGGGACAGAGGCAAAAATAATCGCGGTCACAGTGGCGACAATTATCGATAGACCAACTCCAGTGGGATAAAACCTCGAAATCACTATTTTCGCCTCGTTCTTATTGGCCTAACATAGCCGGACTCTCTGTTTGTCCGCTGATCGGAAGTAAGATATCTTGGTTGTGGGGGTGGGCTATGCTGGTCCATCCCAGGAAGCCCTCCCTCCGCTTCGACTTCATCAACGTCGTATTTCTTCACCATCTCCATTGCATCCAACTCCTCATCGTCTCTCTCTCTTAGAATCATCCATCCTAGAATAGCAACTAGTGCAACAAGAGCCAGTAGTCCGGCACTTTCCCTCCCGGGCATTAGATCATCAAGGGTCAAGTCGGAGAGAGTTTTTGGTGGGGCAGTGTCCTGGATAGACAGAACGGTGATAACGTAGTCTCTGAATTCGCATACGCCTACTCCATCGCAAACAGTCATAGAGATCCTGATTTCACCTGGTTCTGTCCACGTTTGATTGGCCCCTATCCAGTCATTCCTAGTATTTCCATCGCAACCATCCAATGTCAGACAATCATCATCTACGTAGGAATTGATATCCCACCTGTATTCCAGAGTACCAGTCAAATTCCTGTCCCTGTCGTTGGTTGGATCCCCATCTCCGTCGCTGTCAAAGAGGGCATCATCATCTATCCAAGCATTGATCCCGAGGTCAAGATCCTCGTCACGAGCCTCTCCAGTAAGGTTGACCAATTCTCCGACTACTACATAATCCGTCCCAATAGGCCTAGACGTCATGATTTGTGGAGCGTGCGAGACTCTGACTTTCATCTCGGTGGTGTTCGAGTCTCCACCTCCAAAACCATCGATTACAGTGAGTCTAACGATATATTCTCCCGGCCGGTCATAACTGTGCCAAACAAAAGGTCCAGAAGAGGAAGGACTAGCATCTCCGAAGTCCCAAATCCAGTCGATAATCCCGCTCCATTCGGGGTCACTCATGTCAGTTGAAGATCTGCCCTGGAACATCGGATCGGCATCGAAGCTAGCACTCCCGTCGAATCTAATCAAATCTCCAGGCGCAATGAATGCTCCCCCATCTTCAGTTTGGGGGACGCGCCAGACTATGCTCGATTCGCTAGCGTCAGGAATTTTGGACAAAATCTCTCCTTGATCGCTAGGACAACTGAATGAGATATTTGGAATTGGGAGCGGATTTTCGATATAGATTAGGAAAGTCTTGGGTGCAGAATCGAGCCCCCTCTCATCCAAAACGACCAATGTGATGCTGTATAGTCCGGGCTGTGAGAATGTCCTACTAACAGATGTCGTGTTTTCTATCGGATCTTCTCGATCCGAGAATGACCATGAATGAGATAGCTCGGAGGAGTCGCCATCCGGATCGAATGATGAGCTACTGAAGATGTAAGTATCCCCAATCTGTCCATCTAACGGCCTCTCGAAGAGTGCTACGGGGC
>JAPOKZ010000123.1:0-1899 GCA_029977385.1 Methanobacteriota archaeon | reverse complement strand
GTCCAGTTCCAAATTGTTCCGTTACTCATGTCGTAGTCCATACCGGCATTCTCTGATAGCGCGTATTCGGCGAATTCCCCCCCATTTTCGTAGCAGGAAAGGTTGACTGCATTTACACAGGGGCTGTCAGTTACTATCGTGGAGTTATCAGGGCCCAAGACCACGAATCTCAGCATTGCCTCTTCTGGGGGGAGGCTGTTCGCAATGTGTTCCGCATCCACCACGACCTTCCATTCGTCCCATACCGCTTGCATAACAGAACTCCGTTCATGGGTTAGGTGGTTCCACTCATACTCTCTCGCACTCGTCCACTCCAAGAGCCTCTGAGTAGTATCCCTGGCGGGATCAATGGTTATCGAGATGAACTCAACGTCTTCCGACTCACTTCCCAAGTTCTGACTCACATAGTCGATATTAGAGGAAATTATCAGACAAACATCGGGACAGGCAGTATAGATGAAAGCCACGACTACGACCTTACCATCAAAATCAGACAGAGAAACATCCTCTCCAAACTGGTTTTTCAGAGAAAAGTCAGGTGCATCGGGCGGGTCTCTGTATTCCGTTCCCAGTATCTCCGTCCCCTCAGGACCGATGCATCCTGCAATTAGGAAAGAGAAGACCAGAATAGCAGCCCTAATCCGTCTAGACATAGCCATACTTCCTGGTTAGGGATTATTTCACTCTTCTTCCACTAGGCTCAGTATGTCTTCAAGAACGAGCTCAGGGTTCCAGTCCGTGTCTCCCCACCACACCCTCTGCTTCATCTGCTTGTCCACGATGATCGTACCTGTGGTGTGATCAACCCAGTAGTCTAGTGGATGGTGGTTTGTCACCACATCTCCCTCCGGCTGCTGAGAATCCTTGCCGCACCCGTTGTTATCCACTTCTTCTTCTTCCGGCGTGTCCGGGCAACTGTCGAATCCATCTGCGACTCCGTCGTTGTCCACATCGGTGTCATAAGTGGTTAGGCCCACATCGAAGTTCATCCATACGGGCTCCAAGTCCTCCACTGCACCTGTGAGATGTGGCCATCCTAGTTCCCTGGTGGACGCATAATTGCTCAGCACACTCGAGTTGTCGGTCCAAGGGTCTACTGTAACAGTTAGAATCTGAACGGACGAGCCGTGCAGATCCCCAAGTTCCTGCTCGACGAATGCCAAATTAGCGCTCACTACTGGGCATATGTCCGGGCATCTTGTGAAAAGGAAGGCCACCACCACCACCTTTCCTTCGAAATCGGACATAGAGACAGAATCTCCGTTTTCATCAATTAGGATGAAATCATCCACTGAAATCGGAGGCGAGATATCCTCTCCGTAGAAATCATCAACCTCGCTCGAGAGACAACCGGGGGAGGATATTATCACCAATGATAGAAAAACTGTGAGTGCCTTGCCCATGTTCATTCATCCTTGTCCATTAGCCAGTTGGTTACGACCAAGAACACCAAAATAAGTGTCACTGATACGCCAATCAATCCCTTAGTATCCAAACTAGACTCCTCCATCGAATCCTCAGAATTGAAAGAATATCCAGTAGGGGGGCCTGCCTCCTCGTGGTAGTCATGAGTCACGGTCAGGCTCAGTATATTCCAAATCGTCCCATTTTCAAATATGTCAATGTAGTACCTTCCTGCGGGCCAACTGTCCCAGTCAAGGATTATCGAGCACTCGTCTCTAATTGATGAGGAGTTCATCGGCTCTGTCTCGCATCTCCTGTCGTATTCCCCGTCTCCATCCAGATCCACTCTGATTGTCCTGTTAGTGTCTGCCACGTTATAGAAAGTGATGGAGTCGTTCTGCATCACTTCGGCCACCCCTGGTTGGATGCTGGACCCCCTCATAATAATCGAAAAGTCGTTCGCTCCATGGGCAGAAGCCACTGGTATTACCAAGG
>JAPOKZ010000037.1:0-10565 GCA_029977385.1 Methanobacteriota archaeon | reverse complement strand
GAAGGATAGCAGCAGCACCATCAGTAGGGCACCTACTCCCAATACCACCCAGGTGGAGATCCTGTGGCGTAGTTGCCTCATTGTTAGCTCAACTATTGCTCCCGCCTTACGGTCCAGCCTTGTCCAAACTGTCTCTGAAAGTGCGAGGCCCTTCTTATCCATCATTGGCCCTCCTTGATTAGGTAGCTAAGCAGGGACTCAAGATTGTCATCTGGATTCTCGATACTGGTGATCTTCTGATTCGATTTCACTACTATAGACGGTAGGACTGAGTGGGCCGCGGATAGGTTGTTGGTGTGGATTTCTAGTTGCCCTTCCCTGGGAAACCTGACTCCGAAAATGGGATCCTCTGAGATGAATAGTGCTGCTAGACTCCTTGGATCCTCGCAATTGATGAGTATCCTGTGCGGGTGCTTATCGAGTAAATCGCGAATAGCATGCAGATTTCCTATGGCAAGTAACCGGCCATTGTGGAGAATCACGATCTGCTCTGTTATCCTCTCTATCTCCTCTAGAATATGACTTGAAACTAGGATGGTCTTGCCCTGCTCACCCATTTCGCGTATGACGCTCATGATGCTGGTTCTGGCCAATGGGTCACATCCATGGAGGGGTTCGTCCAGAATAATCAGGTCTGGGTCATGCACAAGTGCATGGGCGATCTTGACCCTCTGCCTCATACCCTTGCTGAACTTTCCAAGCTCCTTGTGCATCACATCAGATAGCCCGACGAAATCCAATACGTGAGATGCCCTGCCTGTGGCTTCCTCTCTCGTCATTCCATGAAGCCTGGCTAGGGTGGACACAAAGTCCAGTGCGGTCATCCACTCATACAGCTTCTCGGACTCACTTACGTAACCCACCCTCCGGTACGGAGAGGTGTTGACCCAGGGATCCACGCCGAATAGTCTGACAGAACCCTGGTTAGGCTTTATTCTGCCCATCATTAGCTTGAACAGGGTCGACTTACCTGCTCCGTTTGGCCCCAGTACCCCTGTTACCCCTCCATCAATTGCGAGGGAGAGGTCGTTGATTCCGATTACCTGTCCGTACCACTTAGAGGCTTGATCGATCAACACTGCAGGGGGTTCCTGGGCATCGATTGTCATTCTCTGGTCACCTCCAGCGAAGTCACTCTGGAAACTAGTAGCCAGACTGCCAAGGAGTTCATGGCCAATATGGAAACTGCAGATATTGAGACCGGGTGTTCGTAATTTGGAGGTATCCCCAGTAGAAACTGCCCCAAGTGAGCCAAGCAGTCGTAGGGGCTCAAGGCATACATGAACGTCGTACTGAATTGTAGCTCGACTAGTAGGGAGACCAGTTTCGTACCGTAGATTATACTCAGAAATCCTATAGCAGCAAAGAAGCGACTCCTGCTGATACTAGATAGAGCCAATCCAATTGAGGTGTATGTTATCACTAGGATGATTCCAGCTAGCATCCCTCCGAGAAAAATCGGGAGAGTATCCGCGAGATATGCCCAACCCTCTGCCTTGAACACAATGGCGCTGGTGTAGTATGCGAAGTAAGAGAAAACGATGACGAATCCGAGAATTATTGCCACGCTAAGATACTTCATTGCCGTATAGTCCAGCCTAGAGATGGGTCTTGAGAAGTAGACGGCACTTGTCCCGTGCTGCCTGTCGTCCGATATCATCCCCCCTACGACTATTGCGGTTAGCAGGGGCCACATACACAGGTTCCTGGGGAAATAACCCAGAACCTGTCCCCACAGATTGTACCTGTTCACCCCCCACATCTTCTCCATGAAACCCCCCTGATCCCCTGTCAAGGAAGATAGGAAGAGCATAGGAATGGGAGTAAGGGAGGCGAGGAAGATTATCAGGATGAGGAGTCTTACCATCGGATGGTACTGTCTGTGCCCCTTACTCGTGAAGACTCCATACACGTGGTGCCTGAATATAGCGTAGTTCCTCATCCACCTGGGCCCTAGGTCACCATCCCACGGACGGTACTTCTGCTCGAAGATCTGCCCTAGAGAAGCTTGTGACTTAGCAACTACTGCTGTTGCCTCATCGTCTCCGTCTCCAGATCCAAACGCTGCCTCCATCCTGGTGGTTCCGCCTTCTAGTTCGACTTGCTCCTTAGCCACTCAAACTCCTCCTGTGTGCTCAGGGGTCATCAAATCTCCAGTTCCCTTGATCTGGGATCCCAACTTATCCATTACAAGCAAGAAGATGTCCTCAAGATCGGGTTCGTATTCCTTCATCTGGCGGACTTGTACTCCTGCTGAAACCGCTGCTTGGAGGATCTGGTCGATCGTTTCCTCGCTAGTGACCTTGACTCGGATTACCCTGCCCAGACGCCTGAGCTGCATACCCATAGAGTTCAGCTCATCCTCCATCTTGCTGGCTCCTCCCCATATCACCATCTCGACCTCCTTGTCGACTTGTTCTACAAGTTCCTCGATGCTTCGCTGGACAACAATTCTACCCTTGTGTATCATCACTATGCTTTGGCATAGGTCCTGCACATCATCCATCACATGACTGCTCATGAGAACTGATCTGTTTCCTTCTTTCACGGTCCTATTTAGGGTCTGAAGCATGAATGAGCGGGCCCTCTGGTCCAATCCATTGGTTGGTTCGTCGCAGATTAGTATGTCTGGGTCATGAACCAAGGCGCATGCTAGCTTAGTTGCTTGTAGCATCCCGGTGCTGAATGTCTCTATCTTCCTGTATCTCTGATCCTTCAGTCCTACGTACTGGAGAACTTCATGGGCCCTCTGAGTCGCATGCTTCGTGTTCATGCCGAGAAGCTCTCCGGAGTACCTTACTTGGTCGATTGCGAAGAGGTTTGGATCAAGTGCGTCGTACTCAGGCATGTATCCTATCTTGGATCTGATCATCTCCCCCTGTGTCCTGATGTCATGGCCGAGGACGCTTCCTTCTCCTGAAGTAGTGGTGATTAGGCCAAGTAGGCACTTGAAGAGTGTCGATTTCCCGGCCCCATTAGGCCCAAGTATCCCTATGGCGCCCCTTTTGATTTCTAGATTGATGTCATCCAATGCTAAGTGAGGGCCATACATCTTCCTAAGGCCCTTCGTGGAGATAATTGGTACATCCCCAAGGAGTTCTTCATCCGACATAATCTAGCCCCGACTCCCTATAGCAGTCGGGCCTTGGTCGTACAACAATCACTTGAATGAATCCCCAGAAAGTTTCCCTCACTCGTCTTGCTTGAAAGCTCCGTCCCTGACTTTGACAGCGATTCCCTTCCTTAGGAACTGCATCTCGAGATGGGAGGTCAACGGAGTCCCATGAGCAACAAGTGTTCCTTTCGAGTCGACGACTAGACACGGTTGTCCGGGGATGATGTGGGAGTCTGCTCCTGAGATGTAACCGTGCATCACGTTCCTGCCCTTTCCAACGAATGGTATTGCATCGTCAACGATGCACACCCTCGGAATTCCTGGGAAATCGGATTCCTCCTCTGTTTTTCCGAACTCTGGGACTGGAGAGGTGTTCAGGTCGTTTGCCAACGAGGCCCCCGCGATTGTAAGTGAAATCCCCCCATCTGTCAGCCTAGGAGATAGGATGTGCGATCCTCGAGATCTTACGTTTACGACCCTGTCGGTTCTGGACATCCTACATGTCATCTCATTCGTCATCTTGCAAGCATCTAGAGGGTGAACAGAGCACAGAAGTGCGAGTTTGTCTACAATGGAACATCTATCCAGCCAATTCCTAATCTCTCGTGACTCCATGATCCCTTCCACTTCTTCTTCGGGAGTTATCCTAGTAAGGGGAAGTTCGGATAGGCCCAGCTCATCGAGAGCATCGCTAATCTCCATTTCATCCGAGATTGGTTCCCAAATACCATTCGGTCCAGTCAGGTGGCACCATGGGGATAGGTCCTCCAGAGAGTACGGTATGGGGCCTATCGGTGTGGAAATCATCACTACTGTCCTAGGCTCCCTATACAGGTGCTCGATCACCGCGCCGATAGAATTGCGCCAAGGAGGGGAGGTGCCTTCTATCAGCAGAACCCCCTCTGCGGGATCGGTAGAGGAGTCCCACCACGATCCAGGGACCCTCCATCTGGTGGCTAGCAGAGCCTGAATGTGGAGGATATGAGGCCTGTACTCGATTTCCTCCCCAAGAGGTTCCCCCCCGCCCCTGAGGGGGTTGCTGGATGCAATCATCCTCAGTACTGACTCCCCGACTGGCCCGTCATCAGGTCTGTCCAGTTGTTCCTGCAGCCATACGAAGGCCTCCCTGAGGTAAGGGGATGCGTGGCTCCTCCTCTCGGCCAACTCCCAAATAGTGCCCTTCCTGACTGCCTCTCTGCACTTGGCTAGTTCCGACTGGGTGACCTCGAGGTTGTGCTCAGCTAGAATCCTTGATCTATCGTCATGAGGCATTTCCCTGATGCGCTGTGGGGTCTTGCCGAAAAGAGCGTTTGATTGGAAAGGCCATTCCTCTAATTCGTCCAGTTTTACGGTACCCTCTGGAGTAAGGAGTCTATCGTCCCTAGCGAAAATCGCATAAGCTGCGCTATCGAAGATGTCCACCCCTAGGGCTATTGACATCGGGAAGAGTAGCGGGTGCCCGCAACCGAAGAAGTGGACTGGCCTGTCAGGGGGAAGTGATGCCTTGGAGGCTAGTAGAATCTCGAATAGTTCCCTGTACCTCTGTTGTTCCATTAGAGGTACGATCCCCCCTATCGGATGGATGGCGAATCCCTTACCGTCTACCTCTGCCGAACCCATCAGGAGAGATGATTCGTCCCTGAGATCTGCGTGAGTGCCACCTTGTATCGGTCCGTTGAGTTGCATGTCTGGGCCTGCTGCGGAAAGTGAGAGCTCCGAGCGATTAGCGGTCTCTGAAACTGCATACTCCAACTCATCCTTGGTCATGTCAGGCCTTCCGAATACATCGAGCATCGTGCCTACATCCACTCCCATGTCCCTCTGGAACGACACGATCTCTTCTGGGCCAACCTCTACGTCCCCGTAGACATACGACTGGAATGTTCCCGAGTCAGTTACTACCGCCCCCGGGAAGTTCAGCAATGAGTGGATCCCGTTCGAGAGGGCCTGAGATTTCAGGTCCTCATGCTTCCAAATGACGTAGGAGTTGGTTATCAGAGCCTCGATTCCATACTTATCCCACATCTCCCTGGGTTCGATAGTTCGTAGATTCGGGTTAATCACTGGAAGAAGCATAGGAGTAGTGACCATGCCGTGTTTGGTGTGTAACTTACCGATTCTTGCAGCGCCGTCCCTCTGTTTTATCTCGAATAGGCCAATGTCTTGTTCCCTGCATGGTTCCGGATCGGGACGCGCTGCCATGGGCCTTGCACGGAGTGGATGCCATCAAACCTCGGTATGCCTAGATTCCACCCTCAGAGAAACTATGCCAGAGGAAAGGCCCAGAGAAACCTCGTCTCCGGTGTTAACCCCCAATGTTGGATCCTCCTCGAAGCCATGAGCGTAAGGGACCCCCAATAGTGATGCTGCGGGAAGGGTGAGCGGGCAAACGTCTCTGTTCAAAATTGCTTTCGGCCCGAATCCAGTGTATATCAGACCCATCAGCACGAATGGTGCTACGGTAGAGCCGGACCCCTTAGGATAGATGAGTATTGTATCCCTGATTGGGATGCCGTCGAGAGGGTGTCCCGGTTCCTCGATCACTCCCGTATCCCTGTTCACGTACCCCAGATATGTGATTGGAACATCCGTGACCAGAGCCCTTCCAGAGACTTCCCATTCGGACTGGCTTGGAATCCCCTTTCCGGTAGTGTAGAACGGAGAGTCCTGGTATGTCTTTGCAGTGTGCATGGGAGACGCATGTTGGCCCACTAATTCGGGGCGTGGGGCATCGATTAGAGAGTCGTCGAAGGCGTGGGACACGCATTCCATGATGGGTGCCACGCTAGTAGGGATGCGGTTAAGGCCGCTAGTCAGGTAGTGCTCTGCCTTGAGCGAGTTAGTGAGTAGGTGGTTGTACTTTGAACGGTTGTACGGAGTCACCTCCGGACACGTGTCCCTCAGAACCAAAGCACCCGCCTCTTCCAGAATATCTAGGGTCCCATCTAGTGAGATCAGGTCGTAGTTATGGGAGCTCATGAATAGCCATAGTCTGTGATTGGGTATCGCCTCTCCGAGTTCCATCCTAGCCCTAACAGCCGCTGCAGTCTCCCTTGCCTCTCCAACGCTCGCCTGCGGGCATCCAATCACGACCAAATCTACCTTCCCCTTGGGTGATAGTTCGCGATAACGCCCGTGTAGGTCTTCATCGGTGAAATGGAGTTCACCCTGGAATTCGTCGACGAGCGGGGCGTCCGGAGTGATCCCATCTGCCCATAGCATCGGACAGCCGTAATTGGCAGCTGACGCAGTCAGTGCCTTCTGCATCTCGAAGTTCGCCCTAGGGAGGCCCACGAACCTTGGCATAGGGCCCCATGGGAGATCCCAAGTGGACATTATCTGTTTCCCGACCCAATCCCCAAGGATACTCCAATCAGTGACGTTGGTCATCCTTGCTTCTACGTTTACTAAGATGTTCGGTCTCCTGTTTGACTCAATGTGCAAACCCCACTTTGGAGCCCATCCAGTTAGGGCTGTGGCCAGAGCGGAGAGTCCGGATTCTCTGTTCGTGATCAAGGACGTGTAGGAGTTGGAGAAGCACACTGCGTTAGACTCGGCCCAAGAGCCGATGCCTTCCGGGCTCTCTATTCCCCGGTCGTAGGGGGTGCAGGAAAGAGTGGCCTCTATGCCCAGTTCTGAGTATGCTTGGACTATCTCGAACTGCTGCTCGAGGAAGTCAGGGTAATCTATCCCCATCTCATCCATCTTCTCATGGTCGCAGCCTGCCGAGTTCAGGGTCGTAGGTATCGATACCACTCCCTTTGAATCTCCAGATAGGTCTGAGAGGAACCTTCGAAGGCCGTGCCCCCCGGTTATCACACTCACTCCGGAGACGTGGGCGTTGTCTACCCGGATGAACTCTGCAGCTCCTGCAGTAGATGCCAGGTCAACTACCAGGCGGGCAGCCTTCTGCTTGGTCGAACCCATGCCTCCATCAAGCATGGATTTGAGCTCTGGGGGGATTTCCACGACGGTCGGTCAAGGAGCATCACCTTGAATGCCTCGATGTAATGGATACTCAAAAAACGATTAGCAGCATCCATCCTCGCGCATCGGGGCGATGATGAAAGAAACCTTATCCACGTGAGGGGTATTATTGAGGCGGGATATCACAGATCTGATGTCAGCCGCTTTACCCTTTACTTGGAGAACGTCCACGCACGAGTGACTGTGCTTGAGACTGCTATGGCTGTATGATGCCACCTCGATTAGTTCGGAGTGCCGCAGGTCCAAAAGCCTCTGACTATCTCCATGGTCATGCTGGTAATACACGACAAGGTGTCCCTCGATGGTTAGTTCCCCGTCCATGCTCTCCAAGTCCCCTCTCTGCTGCATCTCAGCATAGAATAGCGATGCATCTCGAATGAAGCGGCTTCGATTGCTGTAGCCCGACTTGGAAATCATGTTGTCAAAACCTTTAGCGAAGTCGGGGTCTGCACTGAATGATATTATCTGAGTCATAAAACCGGGAGTATCTCAATACTAATAATAATTTTCAATAATCTAATTAATAGTATTTGTTAAATACATATTATCATGCGGAATGGAGGTATGTCTGAAGCGTCTATGCCGACAGAAGTTATCGCCCTAACTCTGATATTGTCTCTAATCGGGGGGTTAATTCCAATACTTAGTAACTTGAAAGCGAGCAGAGACTTTCTGAGGAAGATGACCGGTGTAGCTTCGGGTATTTTACTTGCTTCTGCACTTATTTTGGTAATTCCGGAAGGTTTTGAGATTGTTGCCGAGAATCATGATGAACATGGGGATAGCGAGCTTGCCGGATCAGTCGCTATCGTATTGCTAGAGGTGAACAAAGGAGATATAACCCCGGCTTCAGGTATTGAAGAAATAGAGAGCCTGCTTGAGGATAATCATGATCACGACTTGGATGATTCCCACGAAGAGGACCATGATGAGGATGAGGAAGAAGTGGGAGCCTCACTAGCAGAAGCAATAGAGCACGTGATTGAAGAAGTTGAGGATGGAGATATCGATGCCTCCACTGGAATTACCGAAATAGAAGAAATCGTGATTTCACAAGATATACATGAAGACGAGGGGACAGGTAGCAGAGTTTTCCTTGCAGGTTTAGCTGTTCTTCTGGGATTCTGCTGCATAATGTTGCTAGAAGGTTTTGGAATAGGCCATGCCGTACATGAGGAGCATCATGACCATGAAAGTGAGCACGGGCATATGCATATTCATCACAGGGCGACTCCAATCCTTGTTTTATTGGGCCTTTCATTGCACTCTGCTGCAGATGGACTAGCAATAGGATCGGCAGCGGCGGGGGCCTCTGAAGCAGTCACTGCAGCGGTCGCTCTTGCTGTTTTGATCCATAAAGTACCGGCTGCTTTCAGTTTAGGAGTCTTTTCACTTCATGAGAGGTCGGAAAGGAATGACTCAATACGGGACGTCGTGCTTTTCTCAATTACAACTCCAATTATGATCGTTGTTTCGTTTTATGCCCTGGAAGGTGTGAGTTCAGAAATTATCGCATTGGCGATGTTATTTTCTGGTGGAACTTTCCTCTATGTAGCTGCCGTCGATACCCTTCCCGACTTCCACAACCCAGAAACAGGCAAGGATGCATTGTTTAGTGTCCTTATCGGAATTGCGATAATGTCAGTCATTTTGATTGGGGCGGATCTAATCGGATTAATGGAACATAATCACTAGAAAACAAAAATAGTTTCTCTGTGTTTTTTCACGAGGTGAAGTTGCCACTCTGGTAATCTAAGATTGCTTGGTGTATTTCTTCATTGGTGTTCATTACAAAGGGGCCGTATCGTGCGATTGGTTCATTTATTTCAGGTCCGGCCAAAATAAGGAATTCTGAATCATCCTCGGACTTTATCTCGATTCCATTACCTTCGGACAATAACGCTAGTTGCCCGTCGCTAACTTGTTGATTGACTCCCAACCCAAATGGCAATGGATGGTCCCTAACTCTGAGTGCGTTAACCACAGTTACCTTGCCACCGAAAACGTAAATCATCGCATTCAGATTCGATTCCATTTTTTGTTTAAGAACAGTTCCTTCCTCCATCCTGACGTGAATTAACGTAATTGGAATAACCGTATCAATTGAGGAGTGGCACCCCATGCATTCGCCTGCGATAACCCTGGCCCAAACTCCTCCTTCTTTGATGATGGGTGACTCCTCAGAAGGGATTTCTTGGTATCTCGGAGCCATCATCTTGTGCTTTGCTGGAAGGTTTACCCAGATTTGGAAACCGTGAGTCTTGCCACCTGTTTTCTTAAACTCCTCGTGTGGCAATTCCGAGTGTATTATCCCCCTACCTGCAGTCATCCACTGAACATCTCCGGGATTCAATTCTCCACTATTTCCTGCGCTATCCTCATGTTGCATCCTACCATCCAAAAGGTAGGTCACGGTTTCGAAACCTCGATGAGGGTGCCAGGGAGCGCCTATCGCTTCTCCGGGGCCATAGTTCACTGGCCCCATTTCGTCTATTAGCAAAAAGGGGCTCATTACTCTGTTCATTCTTGACGGTCGACGAACTTTGAACCCCCCGCCCTCCCTTACGGTATGAGTCGGGACTATCTCGACGACGTTGCGCACTCCAGTGGTAAGTCACACATGGATATAACCACTAGTCTTCGGTTAACGACCATTCAATTTTTTCAACTAGCGATTACGTAGTCATCGCTGTCTATGGGAACCCAAACATTTGATCTCTCCTCGTTCTGGATCTCGACCCGATACGGGTTGCCTTCATCCCAGCATTTCACGATTCTGCCTTCGGTAAACTCCCCGATGTTCGCGTATACGGTATCTCCGACGTTGAACCTGAGTTCCTCCGCCTTGCAATCCATCAGCCCTTTTTGGAGCTCTTCGTGATCCAGATTCCTGCCTATGAAGACGAATCGGCACTCCCGGGCCTCGCCCTCCTTCCAGGGAGCTACCTCAGAGCTGAAGCCCCCGCCGAATAGCATGTGCACGCCCTGGAAGACGAATTTCTGATCCATCCCCTTGACAGCTAGAACTCCCTTGTATCTGAACAGGTCCTCGCCCTTGCTCTGCATAAGCTCCCCAATCCACCTATCCAGTTTGTTCACGTTGAGCGCTCCCTCGAACTTGGAACTGGTGGAGGTTACCCGATCATCATGCTCGTGCTCGGATCCAGTGTCAAGGAACTCAGGGTCCATTTCCAAGGTCCTATCTAGGTCGAATGAGCCAATGTTGATCAGATTCGCCGGATCGATGATACTATTCTCTGTGTGGTACATAGGAGCAAACCGATTAATCGACTTTATTTTACTTTCAACCTCTTCTATTTCTTCATCTGAAACGAGATCTATCTTATTCAGCATGATTCGATCTGCGAAGGCGATCTGTTCAACTGACTCGTTTTCGATTCCTTCTGGCTTTTCCTCTTCCAGGTGCTGAACAATGTGTTTGGCGTCGGCAACAGTGATTATT
>JAPOKZ010000179.1:0-1094 GCA_029977385.1 Methanobacteriota archaeon | reverse complement strand
GAATCCAGTTCTGTGTGATAAAACAATTGAATGAACTCCAAACATGGAAATTGCCTCTTCTGAGATGCGTCGAAGAACCTTCGGAAGTTCATCCTCCCACGCATCGAACTCAAGACCCTTAACTTGGGCCTCACCCTCAAAGTCCCTAGTTAATCCGACAAAACTGACGATACTGCCGCACCCTTCAGTATCGAGAATGCTCCGAAGTCTAGAGATATCCAGAGGTTTGCTATCAACCTCGATATGAACGGCCATGGTATCCCATGGGATTTATCGCTTGAAACCGACGGATGACCCAACCGTTCAAGCGAACATAGGAGGTCGCGAAACCGTGAGCGGCGAAGTGCATATCCTTGGGGCGGGCCTCTCTGGACTAGCTTCTGCAACGATATTGGCTAAAGCGGGCAAGGAGGTACATGTGCACGAAATCAGGTCTGACAGCGGGGCTAGATTCGATGGAGACTTTCAGGGCATAGAGAATTGGACGAGTGAGGTTGACTTCTTTGAAGAGTTATCAGATTGGGGGTTCGACGCAACTGAGTTCAAGTCTGATTCATTCGACATCATAGATCTAATCCATCCAGATGATGTTGTTACCAATCCACAAACGGAAGGCGTTGCTTTCAGAGTAGTTGAGAGAGGGACTGCGGAACACACAATAGATCAGGCATTCAAGAGGATGGCCTTGCAGTCTGGAGTGAAAATACACTATGGCGTAAAGAAATCAGCAGAAGAGTGTGACATAGTTGCTGCAGGTCCGAGAGAGTCGAGTGCTGTTGCATATGGCGAGATATTCCATACAAAGCACCGCAACATCGTTGCTTTCCAATTGAATGACAAATTGGCCCCAGGGGCATACTCTTACTTGATTATCATAGATGGTATCGGACTTATTTGCACTTGTCTGTGGAGGAAGCAAAGGAATAGTGGAAGATACCTGGATGAAACAATAGCATGGTATGAAAGAAACTACGACTTAGAAAGGGAGCCAATAAAGAGGGTAGGAGGGAAGGGCGACTTCGGGATACCAACTAAGTACGTCCATGAAGGAAGGCTGTATGTTGGTGAGGCTGGTGGCCTTCAGGACTTCATGT
>JAPOKZ010000125.1:0-1843 GCA_029977385.1 Methanobacteriota archaeon | reverse complement strand
TTCTTTGGAACCTCTCCCGAGCAGATGGTCTACACCAGCGGAGCCACCGAGGCGATTAATCTGGTCTCTTATGCATGGGCCAGAGAGAACCTCTCCTCCGGAGATGTGATAGTTCTCACGGAAATGGAGCATCACGCTGACATAGTCCCCTGGCAGCAACTATCCAAGGAGAGAGGTGTCGAAGTTCGTTACGTCCCAATTGATACGGACTCTTTCACTCTTGACATGGATGCATTCGAGGTAGCCGTTTCCGGAGCATCACTCGTCTGCGTGGTGCATACAAGCAATGTTCTGGGAACCAGGAACCCAATTGGGAGGATCGTGGAACTCTCCCATTCCCAAGGTGCTAGAGTTCTGTTGGACTGCGCACAGGGAGCTCCTCATGAGAGAATTAGTTTCGATCAATCCGGAGTAGACTTCGTGGCGATATCTGCCCATAAGATGGGAGGTCCTACTGGAATAGGGTGCCTCTTGGTGAAGCGAGACGCAATGGAGCAGATGGCCCCATTCATGACAGGAGGCTCAATGATCAAGACGGTGAGTGTCGAGGGATCCACCTTCCAGGAGGGGCATGCAATGCTGGAAACAGGAACCCCCAGGATCGCCGAAGCAATTGGTTGGGGGGCTGCTGTCGAATGGCTGGACAGACATGACATGAAAGAGATACATTCGCACATAAACAGAATCGCATCTTGGACAGCTGAGAAAATATCGGAGATAGATGGCATTACCGTCTATGGAGACCCAACCAGGGAGGATAGTAGCGGAGCAGTATCTTTCCTCCACGAATCAATACAGTCTCAGGATCTCGCCCTACTATTGGACGAGGGTGGATTCGCAGTTAGGACGGGTCATCACTGTGCACAGCCTCTAATGGACGCTCTAGGAGTGCCATCTACCAACAGAGCCTCTTTCTGGCTTTACAACACCATGGACGAGGCAGAAGCATTCGTCGAGCATCTGAGATATGTTGTCGACAGGTTTTCGGACAAGTGATGAGCAATTTCAAGTCGAATGGTCCCGAGGCGATGTCGTGGATGATGGAAGGAGATGGCCAGAGCAGTTGGACCCCATTGTCGAGGAGTTCTCATCCTGCTTCGACTCCATGGAGAGGTACGAGCTTCTTTTCCAATACGCGAAGAGGAACCCTTCCCCTTTACCTGCCGAAGAGTGGGATGATGGAAACCAAGTACACGGTTGCCAATCACGCGCGCACGTCTCTTGCGAGCTTGACGACGAAGGGCACTTCGTCCTAAGGGGCGGGGCCGATGCGCAGATTGTACAGGGACTGATTGCGGTAACTGCGATTGCCGTCAACGGGATGAGTCCTTCCTATGTCGCGACCATGTCTCCGGAATTCGCTGATTCTATGGGCATAAGGTCATCCCTGACCCCAAGCAGAGCAAACGGTTTTCTGAATATGTTCAAGAGGGTCCAAGAAGAGGCCTCCTCGCTATCGGGGAGGACTTAGGTTGGTGACAGAATCAGAAGTGATGGACTCTCTGTCCAATGTTGAGGATCCCGAACTAAATCTGAAGGTTACCGATTTGGGACTGATTTACTCCGTGGATATTAGTTCAAATCATGTAGAGGTAGAGATGACACTAACTAGTCCGGGTTGTCCCGTCGCTCCAGAGTTGATGGCAGCAGTGCATAGGGCCGCTTTGGCTACCGAGGGAATCGATAGCGTTCACGTGAACCTGACTTTCTCCCCTCCATGGGATCCCAGAATCCACTCTTCCGAGGATGCGAAGTTCGAGATGGGAATTTTCGACTAAACAAGTTGCATCTCTGCGGCCCTGAGCGTATTTTCCATCAACATGGCTATTGTCATTGGCCCCAC
>JAPOKZ010000038.1:0-10508 GCA_029977385.1 Methanobacteriota archaeon | reverse complement strand
GCTCCGTTCATTGCAAGCGTGTAGGCTCTTGGATCGAACGAGCTGTCTCGGAAGTTTATGTCCACCCAAGGGATCTCAATCTGCCTACAGTTCGGATCAGGGTTGTTATCGCATTGGAATTCTCCGGGAGCGTCTGCGCTCAGGGTGTAGGGGTCATCGGTCTGGGCTCTGACGACGTTGATTGGGAACGAGTTCTGCTGAGTCTCCATGTCTGCGTTCACGGGAACTCTCTTGAGAATGAAAGTCCCCTGCTCTCCCTTTATCGTGTCATTGTGTTCAATCCCGAATACGAAGGTGATAGAGCTGGTCTCACCTACTTGCAGATATAGGTTCGTTGAGCCTAGAGAGTTTCGGACATCGAACCTATCTGGCTTTGATTCGTCCTGTTCCGTATCTATGGTGTCCCACTGTATGGTGAGGTTGATTGGTGCATTTCCCTTGTTCTCCATTACAAAGTCGATCGACCTGTCCACTCCAGGAACGACGGATATCCTCTCTGGTGACTGAATCAATTCCACATCGAAAACCGGGAGGACAGTAATGGCGAGTGTCGTTGTCCCGGTCGGAACTCCCCCTCCCCTTGCCACCCTCTCCGAGAGAGGGATTGGCTGGACCACGCCATCAACAATTTCTGTCGCAGGCCATGTGGGGAACGGGTCGGTGATATTTACTGCCCTCAACGTGATGTTGTGGACTACATCGGCTACCAGAATCTGGTCCCCTCCCCTAAGAGGAGGCAGTGTAATGCTGAGGAGGACAGTGTGGTCTCCATACTGGTCGATTGTGAAGCCCGATTCGTTGACCTGGTATGACCAGTTAGTCATCCCCTCCGGGAAGGAAACCGACAGGTTCAGCGTCTCCTTAAGGTTCCCTTCGTTTTTCATCCTTACCTCCAGATCAAGTGTGTTTCCTGGAGCGACCTCCCAGTCGTTAGAAACGAGGAATATTACTGCATGATCAGGGGCAACTTGTACCTGCCATTCACTGGTGGATAGTTGCTGACCGCCGTGGGACGCGTTCAGGTAGAATTTCTGTTCATCGTCGGCTCTCGCGTCCGATCCCGCGGTAGAGTATATCCTGACAATCCCTTGTGATCCTGCAGGTACGAGTAGCGTGCTTTCAGTCAAACAGGACTCCAGTTCCTCATTGAAACAGACCTTGATCTTGTCTGGATGGAGGTTATCCAACGACAGGTTGTAGGTGATGTTCTTGTTTCCAGTGTTGTTGAGCAGGGCGATGAGAGTCTTCTGTCCCACTCTACTGTCAAGCGAAGGAGAGGGGGTGATTATGGCTGTCGAAGTAGGGGGGTATAGTTCCGCCGAGATGACTTCGGTCAGAGTGAACAGAGCTGGGGCATATGCGAGGAGTTCGCCGGTCTCTGTGGAGTTGACGTAAACCCAGACCTGATGAGTCTCGTCCGCCCTGGCAGATGTAGGTGGAGTGGCAGTGACTGTGATTACCCGCTGGTCCTGTGATGCTGTTCCCCCTGTTCCGTTATCCGGGAACAGGTTCGTCCTGGAGGGCAAGAGATTCGCCGCTGTGGATCCTAATGTGATGGTCCATCCAGGCTTTGGGACGTACTCGATGGTGAAGTTTGCTGGGTCGTTTCCTGTGTTCTTGAGCAAAACTTCCGAGGATATAGGGGTCCCTGGATCTCCGTTAGCGGCTCCTGATGAAGTCAGTTCCGCCGACCAAATCTCTGCTATTGACATGGAAACCGTGGCTGTGGCATTACGGGAAATTGCGCCGGAGAATGCTGCCCAGGATGATGTCGCCATGAAAGAGAAGTTGAGTTGACCTGCCGATGGGTATGGGAAATCCGGAGTGGGACTGAAGCTTAGTCCCACCATGCCGTATCCGGTCTCTCCCGGTAGAAGTTCTAAAGTCGAAGCAGAAGAGGATGATGAAGTCTGGACTGTAGCCTGCCATCGTGAATTCTCAGAGGCGCTCGAACCTGACAGGGGAGTGTCCTGAAGGAAGACCTTTCCATTGGAACAAGTGGCTTGTTTCCATGGGTTTGTCGATGCAGCAGAGTTGGGTGCTAGGGAGGTGCATGGCATACCACTAAGCGTCACTTGGGCTAGTGTGTTGTTTGATCCCAAATTGTGAACAATCGAGACTTCGAAGCCTACGAACCTGTTGGTGTTGCCTCCCATAATATCATTCACAGAGATGTCGTTGAGGGCCCCGGTCACGGAGATGTCCAATTCTACTATGCTGTCTATCATTAGCGTAGTCTGGTTTACTGCTGGTACCCCTCCCTGTAGAGGGATTGCTTGGACTATCAGGTCCACACGCTCTATCGAAGAAACCTTCCAGGAAGGATTCAGTGGCATCTCAAGTTCTGGGGTGGTGATGGTGACGGGTAGGGTCCTGGTCTCATTTGGCAGGAGGACGTCAGTTATTGTTACAGGAGAGTCTATCGTCCAGTAGGGCACAGATTCAGTGGCTCCAACGTCTATCTGATACTGTGCGGGGGCCGAACCGGTATTCTTCAGGGTGTACTGTAAGGTCCTAGGCGACCCAGGGGTGATGTTCGCGAAGTTTTCTCCCATCGAGTGGGTGTGGTTCTGGAAGATTTCGGCACTGAATGTCCCTCCCGCCATGACCATTGTGTGGGCTGAGAGGACGTATCTCGCTGTTTTGCTTTGAATTGTAACAGTGACGATTACGGCGTCGCCGTTGGCGGCATCTGCGGGAACATCGACTGGAATCTGGATAGCCTGGGTTTGTTGGGCTCCCACAGTGAGTGGATTATCAGAGTCATAAATCTCATCAGTGATGTTGACCCAGTAGTCAGTGGGGGCGGAGTTGTTGCTCTGGGTCACTATGAAATCGTCTGATACCGTTCCTGAGTTCTGAAGTATGAAATTCAATGTTGTCTGCGATCCTGGATCGACATTCCTATTGTTGGCTGGTATCAGAGACGCCCTAAGGGCGACGAAACTAACTATTCTGGAGTCGATTGTCACCGAGCCCTGAGTGGATCCAGAAACTAGCAGGCTACCGCTTAGGGTATAATCTCCTTCAAGATTGGAGCCATCGAACGAGATCGTAATGTTAGAGGGAGTTGGAGGATCTGCAAGACTTCCGGGGAGCAGTTGCTCTGTGGTCGAGTCCAAGGAAACGCTCGAACCCCCCAACGAAGGAGTTAGTGTTAGCTGGGCCGTGACGTCGACTGGCTGGTTACCTGTGTTGACAACAGTAATTGCACCTTCCCAGAGAGCTCGTGCGAGAGAAGTACCATCGGATGGTAGCGAGTCAGCGATATCGGACGCGGACTCCACCTCTGCTACGGCCACACCAGATAGAGACATCTGATTGTTGCTGGAGTCGGAGTCGGAGGATGATGAAGACGGCTCCCATGAGGCGATTATCACATATCCCGTCCCCGAAAGAAGAGAAGCGTCCCAGTACATCACGCTGTTTACCTGTCCTCCGGGCGCGATCGAGGCCGTCCTATTGTCTACAACTGCCCCGTTAACCTTGAGAGTGACATTTCCTTCGGCGGTAGACCCGCCCTGATTGGTTGTACCCACTATTATCACATGATTAACTGGGGCCAGAGTTGGAGTTCCCCCTACAGTAGCCGAGGGCGTGGTGACGTCAAGATCAGTTACCACCACATCTGGGCTCAGTTGGCGAGTCGAGCTTTGCATTGGGGCCTCTTCGTCTGAAGCTATGGGCATTCCAGATAGAAGAGGTGAGAGGAAAAATAGAGCGACTAGAATCGTGGCCTTGCTAGCCTTATTCGTTGTCCTATGAAGGTTTCTCGACGAATCTTGACTGGAGTATGTTCGCATCGCTTCCGCTCCCCTCCTCGTAGAGGAGACTAACCATCATTATGAAACAACCGGATGAAAATATTAGTCTTCTTGATTCGTCTGGGTTTCCAACCGATGTTATGAAAAGTCACTGCTCACGTTCGGTTACGTGGCGGACGCTGTATCCCTCGTAGTCATCGGTCTTATTGTGATGGCAACCTTCAATG
This sequence comes from Methanobacteriota archaeon, assembly GCA_029977385.1. GTDB lineage: Archaea > Thermoplasmatota > Poseidoniia > Poseidoniales > Thalassarchaeaceae > UBA36. Next base: position 6,517 of record JAPOKZ010000038.1, on the reverse strand, counting down.
GCCTGTTCCGAATTCTGCGTTCTCAGAATAGAAGGACAATCCTGCCTTCTACTAGAAGAAACGTCCCAGAAGAGGTTCTTGCAGGATCTACATCCAGAAGGAGAAGGGGCAGGGGAAGAGATCGTTCTGGGACTCCAACGGTGTCCGGTTCTCTGGGCGAGGGTTCTGAAGCTATTGGGACCGGTGTGCAGGAAGCCGAGATATCAGACAAGGGTGCTTCTGCACTCGAGAAGAGGCTTGAGAGGGAGGGAGCCAAGAGAGGTTCGGTTCAGATCAGTCTGATGTGGGATAACTGGAATGATCTCGATCTCCATGTCATCACCCCGTCAGGAGAGCACATCTACCACGATAACAGGACGTCAAACTGCGGGGGCGAATTAGATGTCGACATGAATTTCAAGCCAACTTCGAAATCCCCTGTCGAGAATATTGTCTGGACAAAAACACCTCCACCCGGGGTCTACAGGGTAGGAGTCAGGCACTACAAAATCCACACTAAAGGAATCTTCTCATGGGTCCCTCTACTACGTAGGATTCACAACAAGAATGACACAGATTTCACAGTCAGTCTGACAATTGGCGAGAGCAAGCGATTCTATGAGGGGTCTCTTGTCAAAAGCAATGATCTTCAATTCGTCGCTAAGTTCGCGATTGCTGGTCCGGACGGAGAAGTTCCTCAGCCGACGGTGAGTGATGAGGAATTGAGTGAGGAAGTAAAGGAAGATTTCACCGAGGCTAGAGAAGTGGATACACTTCGGAGAAGGGTCGGGACAGTTCAAGACGGCTCATCAGTGAGCCTGAACTGGGAAGGTGGTTCCGACTTGGGCCTTTCAATAGTTGATTCTAATGGCGAGGAGTTGTCTTTCTTCAATCCGGAGGGTTTTGGGGGTACATTCGACATGGAGGGTTACGATCCAATGTCCGGTTTCAGGCAGATTAAATGGGGCTCATCACTACCTTCAGGAACTTATTCTGTGGTTGTCAGGCACTTTGAGACAGAAGGGGAAGAAGGGGAGATTCAGTTTGAGGTTAATCTGAACAAAGGTGGAGATGAGCAACAGTTCTCCGGTTCGATTCAATCGGATGGCTCTACTGTAGAGGTAGGAAGTTTCGAAATCTAGTGGATCCAAAGTCCTTGTAACTCGAGAATTGATTTCATCCACTGCAGCTTCTGGAGCTTGGAAGACTCCTCGGTATATCCTGACCACCTTCCAACGATGTCAGATCTTGTACCTAGAAGCTTGATGTTTTCTTTGCTCACACCCAGTGCCGTTAGAAAGCATGCGGCACGATCCCCATCAGTAAACCCTCCAGGATTGTGCATTCCTTCGATTGCATTTTGTGTTTGATGAGTTAGAATCAGTTCGGGAGGGTTTGTCTGCTCCTCGGCTAATCCGAGCAAATGATCCCAATCCTCTCTGTTGTCTCCATGGGCATGTAATACGAAGGGAATTGATCTCCTAACTGCTTGATAGGTGCCTTCGCCACCATCGGCATCACTAACCATACATACAACTCGGGACCATGCCTTCTCAGATAGTGTATCAGGCATCTCTGAAATCGCTCCAACTGCTCCGTCCGCAGCGACAATGAGCGTAGGACTGTCTAGAATAGAGGCTATCTCTTCCGGCTCTACCGCTGCTCCAAGTATTGCTACCCTAGCTTCTCTGATAATGACTCTTCGGAAAATCTTCGATAGAGATACAGCTCGATTGTGCCTAGCCCAAGTTCCCACGGTTGAGTCTTCAACCCTTCTGAGCATCGCAATTGCGCTCTCTACATCGTCCTCCTCGCTCCAGCCAAAGTGCTCTCTAACGTCATCCTGAATGCTAAGCAGAGTTGGAGAAGATGGCGTCAAGTCGGATGGGGTTTCTGGTTTCGTCATGCTCTCCACTGGAAGGACTCGGTAAGCATTGAAGAACCCTCGCGGAACTCTTTAGTTTGTGCCGATGCCCATCAGAGCTCCTGAAATCGATGATGAGGGGTTACTTGCTCGCTACCCTTTCCTCCCTCAGGGAAGGTCATTCATACGTAAGATGTTAGAGGAGAATGGAATAACTGTTGAGGATCTAATTGATGCCCCTTGGCTGGAGGACGTGAGAGTTAGGGGCAGACTAAGGCTAGTCGATTCGGTCTTACAACAGGAGGGTGCAGCCTTATCTTCTGCAATTGATCTCTCGACGGACGTTGGGAGGATGACAGAGTCTCTGTCATTCCTCCATGCTATGCTGGTAGTATGCGCCTCATTCGATGATAGGTTGCTTTCAAGGTGGATTGAGGGCGAGGCTAGCAGGGCGGATAAGTTGCTGGGCATGGACTCTAAGAACTTCGACTTGCTTTCATCTTCTTTTCTCTCGGACATTATTGTGGAAACGAACGATGATGGAACCGAGGTCTACTGGATTCCAATGGTAGACTTCATTGAGCTTAGTCCCAAAATTTCCGGAAAATACTGGAGATTGGTAAATAGACCTCTGAGAGATGGTTGGGTCTGTCTTGATGCTGGAGCCGGAGAGACGGGTAGAGAGAGAGCTTCCAGACTGATTAAGGAAAGAGTTAGAGAGAGTCTGAAGGTAAGTTGTGAAGAAAGAATTTCCAGGATGGACGATGAGTTTGCAGCAAAGTTCGCGGACCCGGTAGAGAGGATTACAGGACTTCTATCTGAGAGGGTGAAGGAGGAGATGCCGATGACTGCAGCAATTAGGGATGACTGGCCTCCATGCTTTGAATCGGCTGTTTCTGAGTTGAACCAAGGAGTGAATGTCAATCATGTTGGAAGAATGTTCCTTGCCGCTTTCTCCAGATCAATAGGGCTTCAGCAGGAGCAGACCTGCAACTTTTTTGCCAATGCCCCAGACTATGATGCCGAAACCACATCATATCAAGTGGGTCAGATTTACGAGAGAGAATATACCCCTCACGGATGCTCTAACCTCAAAACAAATGCGAGGTGTCCGGTGCAAACAGGTGAGGACCCTCTTTGTGACCAAGAATGGTTGACTCATCCTCTGAAGTACATCAGAGCGAAGCAGAGGAGGAGGTACGGCTCAGGCAATGACGATTCTGTCGGAGATGATAATGACTCGACTAGCGATTTGGCCAATTCCTCATAAGTAGGTGCTTACCAACGCTTCTCAAGGGGGGCGTGAGTATAGTACGAACACTAGTTCTCACAATTGACAGAGACAATGATTTGGGCGTGAAATCAGGTATTAGAGGACCTGTGGTTGGTAGGAAATCGTGCTTGACCGCGGCTCTGAGGTTGGGTATCGCAGATCCAGAAGAATCTGATACTAACGCCATTCTTGGTGCGCTGCACCATCATGATAGGTTGGCAGAAGGTGCCGGGGCGAGCGATGAGGTTCAGATTGCAATACTTACCGGTGACGTGAGGGTCGGCCCCAGAAGCGATAGGGCAATAGCTAGTCAGTTGGACGAGGTGATTCAGGATTTCCAACCAGATGCCGCACTTCTGGTTACAGATGGCGCTGATGACGAAGCATCTCTACCCATAGTTACCTCAAGGGTGAGGGTGGATACTGTGGAGAAGGTAATTGTCAGGCAGTCGAAAGGAATTGAGGGTACCTACTACTATATCGTGAAGGCCATAGAGGATCCCAGGTTTAGGTCTAGGCTCCTGGTTCCACTAGCAGTTTTCCTGATCATAATTGGTCTGGGCCTCATCCTACCCAATGGTATTGCACTAATCGGTTCTTTGCCGCTCTTGATAGGATTATGGGTTTTAGGCAAGGGACTCGGTCTTGAGGCTCAAATGGAGAGGGTAGCGATGGAGATGAGAGACAGCGCTACTGGTGGCCTGTTCTCATCGTTACTTTGGGGGATGTCAATTGTCAGTCTGTTCCTGGCCGTTGCTACTGTTTGGGCAGGATGGGATGACCCTGTGCCAGATGGGTTCTCTAAGTTCGAGCAAATTCTCGGACTTGTTGATGAGGTTCTCCAATGGATAGTTGGTTCCGTATTCTCATTCTTACTTGCTCTAGGTGTTCTGAGGTGGAAGGAGGGTTCCTTCACAGGAAGAAGCGTCCTACTAATTGGTCTTGGAGTGGTATTCTACACATTCGTAGCGGCAACAATCGACGTGGCACTAGTGATTACGTCCGGACAGGAGTATAGTCCCACATTCAATCAACTAGGGGACGATTGGGGGCTTCCCATAATGTCCATGGTGATGTACTACCTACTAAGGACCATAGTCCAATCATTTTCCGAGGATGATGAATTAGTCCAAGGAAGTCGTTTCTGGGGAGTATGATGGGGAAAGTAACTACATCCATACTCTGGACTGGTTCGAAGGAAAGAGGAGAGGCACTTCTGGCAGCAATTAGTCCCGATGATCCAGATGACTTCACAGTTGAGTTATCAGATTCCGGAGATTCTACAGAGTTGAGAATAGAAGTTACCATGGATGGTCTAGGTCGATCGAGAGCAACTGTGGATGACATACTTGCATGTTTGTCAGCAGCTGAGTCCGGTCTTAACTCTCTCGAATGACCCTATCGATAACTAGTACCATTCAAGGGGGGGTTTCCAGTGCATCATGTGTGGACAGGCTACCGCATGACCGATCCCACTTGCTGTGCAATGCAGAGGGAGTTCCCAGACCGACTAAGTTGTTCCAGAGTTCGATAAGGAGATGGGTGGGTGCTCATTTATCCGATGACTCTGCGACTGATGGGAGTTTGGGGGATGTCGTCGAAGGAGTGGTGATTTCGAAAAGCTCAGGAGTGTTCTGTGGAAGGCTGCCCGTGGACTTGCTAATCTCTGAGTGGTTTCCCTCCTGTGATTTGAAGTGGAATGTGGAAGAAGGAGAAGGAATCGTAGCAGGAAGTCAGATACTCTCAATCTCTGGGCCATCAGATAGCGTCCTGAGTTGCGAGAGAGTTATGCTGAACGTTCTTGGTAGGATGTCAGGAATATCTACGAGAACCTCCGAATGGGTAAATGAGTCAGGGGCTATTTCTATTGCATGCACCAGAAAAACTGCGTGGGGCCTGATGGACAAATGGGCAGTACATGTGGGAGGGGGGCTGACCCATCGGCTAAGTAGGGCGGACGCATTGATGATCAAGGAGAACGATTTGAGCGTGATTTTCTCAAAAGGTGGTCCTAAGTCAGCAATTTCATATGCGATTTCCGCTATTGATTTCGAGAAAAGTGCGTCCTTTGCAATTATAGAGGTTCAGGACTCTTCTCAGGCAATTTCAGCAGCGGAGGCCTGGTCAGAAAATCAGAAAATCAGAGGAGGTAGGGAAAGAATAGTGATACTTCTGGACAATATGGGCCCATATGAGTGTGGGTCAGCAGAACTTCTCCTTAGAGAGTCTGGGTTAAGGGAGTGGTGTATACTAGAGGGATCAGGAGGAGTCACATTGGATGGGTTACATACTTGGATTGAGAGTTCCAGAGTGGATGTAATATCTTCAAGTTCGATAAACATGGGAGTCCCGTCACTGGACCTCTCGATGCTAATTGGAGGTATTTGATGGCTAGGATTCCCGATAGTCACCCCAGGAAGAAGTCCCTTGAATCAAGGCAGAAGATTGTGGATGGTAGTGCCATGGGCCTACTAGCAGAGTCTGCGATGATTGCTCATGGCAGAGGGGAGGCTTTCGACTATCTATTGGGAGAAAGGACGACGAGTTCAGCTAAGGGGGCTATTCGTGAGTGCGCGGCTCGTCTCATGAATTCTGGGAGATCTGTCATCTCAGTCAATGGAAACACTGTGGTGCTGGCTGGCGACGGAGCAATCAGATTGGCGGCAGTTCTTGGTTGCTCTATAGAGGTGAATCTCTACTACAGAACTCCAAGCAGGGTCAAGGGTCTGATTTCGCTTCTGGAAGAGAAGAGGTTGAAGGTGTCACAAGAGGATGCACCTGAGGGATTCAATGGGAGCTGGAAAGATTCTGTGGAGAGCGTTTCGCTCCTCGGGGACTCGCCTGATTTCAAGATTGAAGGTTTAGAGGGACCACGTTCAAATTGCACTAAAGAAGGGATAGGGGGGGCTGATACTATCCTTGTTCCTCTGGAAGATGGGGACAGGTGCGAGGCTCTGGTTAGTCTTGGCAAGGAGGTTCTGGTGGTGGATCTGAACCCTCTTTCTAGAAGTGCGAAGATGGCCACAGTCACGATAGTAGACGAGGTTTCCAGGGCTTTTGATGGGATTCTACACTCCTTACTAAACGACTTGGATAACAAGCCGACAGATTGGGACAACGGTGAATCTTTGAAACAGTCAATGAAGGAAATCGCTGATCATATCACAGAGTAGTTCCTATTCTCGTCAGTTTCCTAACTCTGATAGGATAGAGGCGCATCTTGATGCGATCGCCTCTCCGACCTCCGTGGTTGAGGCCTTGCCTCCCAAGTCGTAAGTCACTGCGCCACCTGAAGACATGTGTTCAGAAATCGCTCTTTCGATTACTTCTGCGCACAACGTCGCTTGCTGGTCGTCATTCTTCAATCCAAGAGAGTCAAACATCAATTGCACAGAAGAAAT
>JAPOKZ010000084.1:0-2808 GCA_029977385.1 Methanobacteriota archaeon | reverse complement strand
TGCAGTGAAGGGAATTGCTTCTGACCATGCTTCCGGTGAATTGTCATTGGACCAGATCGATACGAACCAGATCTCCAGCCGTCTATACGATGCAGAAATACCCGACCCTGACCTAGTTATTCGAACAAGCGGCGAAGAAAGGGTCTCGAACTTCCTGCTTTGGCAGATTGCTTACTCAGAGCTCTACTTCACTGACGTTCACTGGCCTTCTTTCTCCAAGGCGGTTCTATATGACGCGATAGAGACATACCAGATGAGGAGGAGAAGGTTTGGAGGGTGAAGAGGGCTACAGAAACCCCTCACTGGCAGTGGATGCCATTGCACTGAGGGACGGATCTCACGGAGCCCAGGTTCTTCTCATCACAAGGGGCTTCCCGCCCTGGGAAGGCAGGCTGGCATTTCCAGGAGGGTTCGTGGAAATTGGTGAAGATCCAGAAACTGCGGTCCTGAGAGAATTGAGAGAGGAGACTGGTATCGAGGGCAGTGATCCAGAGTTATTCGCCGTGAGGGGAGATCCCGAGAGAGATCCAAGAAAGCACATCGTATCGATATTCTACATGGTCAGAGTTGATCCGAGGTCCATTCCCGTGGCTGGAGATGATGCCAGACATGCTGAATGGATCGATCTGAATAGTCTGGAGGCCGAACAAGTGGCTGGAGACCATTTCTCAGTCATCGAGCAGCTTCGCAAGTAAGGCTATACATGGTACCCCGTAGGACAATCATGGGCAGGAAATTGAAGATAGATACTGGGGAGCCGAAACTAGGCCCTTACACCCCAGGAATCAATGTCAAAGACCACATATGGCTTTCCGGCCAGATAGACGTTGCCTCCGGAGACGATATAGAATCGCAAACAACTGGGACGCTAGCGAAAATTGACGATCTTCTAGCTGCTGCAAACAGTTCAAAGGCGGATTTGGTGAAAGTAACCATCCTAATGACTGACATAGGTTTCTACGGAAAAATAAACGAGGTTTACTCAGAATGGCTGGGAGACACTATAGCCCCGGCAAGAGCAGCCTACGAGGTATCGAGCCTCCCCGGTGGCGCATTGGTGGAGATAGTCTGCGAGGCTTTCAGAAACTCGGGCGAGTACAGGACAGATCTGCCAGCAGAACTAGAGGAGGCCTTGGTTTAGGCAATGCCTAGCCAAGTGAAAATTTTCTATCTTGAAGAATTTGTTTGAATTACGTTGGGAAAATTATGACTGTTTTCAAAGCATATGACATAAGAGGAATCGCAGGAAGTGAGCTTGACTCTGAATTCTCTGAACGCCTGGGAAAGGCGATAGCCACTCACCTAGAAGCGAGCTGTGTCTCAGTTGTCAGAGACATCAGGGACTCGAGTCCAGAATACCACGAGGCTTTCGTCAGAGGCCTTCTTTCTGCAGGAGCAGACGTTATTGATCTGGGGATTTCGTCTACAGGGGTGCTGTATCGTTCTACCGTAGACCTTCCAGTAGATGTCGCCGTTGCGATTACTGCCAGTCACAACCCCCCCGAGTACAATGGATTCAAGATTTGCAAAGGGAAGCTGCCTCTTGGTGGAGAAGAGTTGCAAGAAATCAGGAGAACGTTCGAAGCAGGCGATTTCAGAGAAGGAAGCGGAAATTATCAGATCATGGACTCATATGAGGAAAATTACGTCCAGTCAATCATTGATAGCGTCGGAGTTCCATCAAGGGATATCAGGGTAGTGTTGGACTGTGGGAATGCAGTACCCGGGCCTCTGGCAGTCAAAGTACTGGAAAGGCTAGGTGTGGATGTGATACCACTCTACTGCGATTGGGATAACTCGTTCCCGAATCATCCCCCGGACCCTACCAGGCAAGAGAACATGACAGATCTGGGAAGAGCTGTCATAGAGCATGGTGCAGAATTCGGAATAGGCATGGATGGTGATGGGGATCGTCTGGGAGTGGTTGATGAAAATGGAAAGTTCATCCACCCTGATCGGCTAATGGGAATTTTCGTCGAAGAAGTCCTATCAGAACTACCTGAAAACGCATCTGAGGAGGAGCGTACGATTTTCTTCGATGTGAAGTGCAGCATGGCATTGGAGGAGGCAATAGAAGAACTGGGAGGTCTGCCCAGGATGGTCAGGACTGGCCACACATTCATGAAAAAGGAGTTGAGGAACTGCCCCAACTCACCAATGGCAGGGGAGATGTCCGGTCATTTCTTCATGAACGATCACTGGGATGGATTTGACGATTCGATTTACTGTGCTGCTAGACTCCTGAGCATAATTGGTAAAGACCAGTCCCCCGAACAAGGAGGTCCGAAATTCTCGGAGAGGTTTGAATTCATGCCAAAATATCCCACCACCGATGAAGGAAAGGTCCCCTTGGTGGGTGAAAGAGAGGAGGTTATGCAAGCAGTGACATCGGCATTCGCGGACATGTCAACTTCCACAGTGGATGGAATCAGGGTCAGATACGATGATGGTTGGTACCTATGCAGACCAAGCAACACGGAGCCGATTCTCGTGATGAGGGCTGAAGGTCGTACTCAAGAGGCGTTGGAACATATTCTCTCGGATGTGGGAAGGAGGATCGGCCAAATAGTCGATCTGGAGAGACTGAAGTAGCCTAGTACACCGATTCTCTTATCCGAATCTCCCAAGTGGTCGCGATGCTGCCACTGTAGCTTAGCTCGGTAGAGCGTCTGATTCGTAATCAGAAGGCCGGGAGTTCGAATCTCCCCAGTGGCTCCATGTTGGGTTCCAAAAATGGGAGTCAGCCGAACTTCTGGAAAGATTCCTTCAGAGAGGCTATCACAGGCATTGGTTCACCGGACAGGAAGC
>JAPOKZ010000117.1:0-2018 GCA_029977385.1 Methanobacteriota archaeon | reverse complement strand
GCTTCGCTCCGAAGAGCTAACCAGTCCCCTTAACCTTCCAGCACCGGGCAGGCGTCAGTCCGTATACATCGTTTTGCAACTTCGCACGGACCTGTGTTTTTGGTAAACAGTCGCTTGAGCCTATTCTCTGCGTCTAACTTATGCTTCGAAGGTAAACCTCTACACAAAAATTAGCCCCCCTTCTCCCGAAGTTACGGGGGTATTTTGCCGAGTTCCTTCACCACGATTCTCTCGATCACCTTGGTATTCTCTACCTGACCACCTGTGTCGGTTTCGGGTACGGGCCACTACAAACCTCGCTAGAAGATTTTCTTGGCAGCATAGGATCATCCACTTCGCCTTACGGCTCGGCATCAAGTCTCAGAGATTGTTCTGCGGATTTTCCTACAGAACCTCCTACACTCTTACCCCAGGTCAACCATCGCCTGGGTTGGACTACCTTCCTGCGTCTCTCCATTGCTTGACTACTACCAACTTGGGTCGTGCGCTCCATCAGCTATTGCTAGCCAACTTCAAACACTTAGCATTATTGATTCGTCACGGTCGGTTTATTGTGGGTACTGGAATATCAACCAGTTGTCCATCGACTACGCCTGTCGGCCTCGCCTTAGGACCCGACTTACCCTGAGCGGATTAGCCTGGCTCAGGAACCCTTGGTCATTCGGTGGACGGGTTTCTCACCCGTCTTTCGCTACTCATGTCTACATTCTCACTTGTGTAACTTCCACGGCTGGATTCCTCCGCCGCTTCACTAGTTACACAACGCTCTCCTACCCATCCACACTCCTGGATCTTGCGACCGGGATAGTGTGTGAATGACAGAACTTCGGTGCTGTGCTTGAGCCCCGTTACATTGTCGGCGCGAAATCACTTGACCAGTGAGCTATTACGCACTCTTTTAAGGGTGGCTGCTTCTAAGCCAACCTCCTGGTTGTCTATGCGACTTCACATCCTTTTCCACTTAGCACAGGCTTTGGGACCTTAGTTGCTATTCTGGGTTGTTTCCCTCTCGACCATGAAGCTTATCCCCCACAGTCTCACTGCTACGTTCTCACTTACCGGCATTCGGAGTTTGGCTGATGTTGGTAATCTTGTAGGACCCCTCGACCATCCAGTAGCTCTACCTCCGGTAAGAAACACGTAACGCTGCACCTAAATGCATTTCGGAGAGAACCAGCTATCACGAAGTTTGATTGGCCTTTCACCCCTACACACAGCTCATCCCCGCAATTTTCAACTTACGTGGGTGCGGTCCTCCACGCGGTCTTACCCGCGCTTCAACCTGGCCATGCGTAGATCACCTCGCTTCGGGTCTAGATCATGCTACTAAGTCGCCCTATTCAGACTCGCTTTCGCTACGGCTTCCCCTCGACGGGTTAACCTCGCAACATGACACTGACTCGTAGACTCATTCTTCAAAAGGCACGCAGTCACAGGTTGCCCCGCTCCTACGGCTTGTATGCAAACGGTTTCAGATTCTATTTCACTCCCCTTGCGGGGTTCTTTTCACCTTTCCCTCACGGTACTAGTTCGCTATCGGTCACCAGATAATATTTAGGCTTAGCGGGTGGTCCCGCCAGATTCATACCAAATTCCTCGAGTTCGGTACTACTTGGGATACCAATAATGAGATCTAAAAGTTTCGGCTACGGGGCTATCACCCACTTTGGCGGACTTTCCCACGTCCTTCGCCTACTTAAAGATTTTTTGACTCTTCGATCTAACGGCAGTTAGACCCTACTGGTCCCACGACCCCAATAACACAACTCCTGCCGGATTGGCATGCTATTGGTTTAGCCTCTTCCGCTTTCGCTCGCCACTACTAACGGAATCACGGTTGTTTTCTCTTCCTGGGGGTACTGAGATGTTTCACTTCCCCCCGTTCCCTTTATCTGCCCTATATATTCAGGCAGAAATAACTGGACATAACTCCAGTTGGGTTTCCCCATTCGGAAATCCTCGGATCACAGCTCGGTTGACAGCTCCCCGAGGCTTATTTTTTATCAGAATTATAAGGC
>JAPOKZ010000154.1:0-1367 GCA_029977385.1 Methanobacteriota archaeon | reverse complement strand
GGTAGTCCACTCTTACCGTGGATGCTACCCGGAACGCGCAAGACCCTTCTGCGGTCTGTCGTTACCTTACGGTCTAGATAGTCCGAGAGTTCTTTTGTGAAACGCATCGTCGCTGGTAGTAAGCCGGTGAACTCTCTAAAGCGCCCTGCTTTGAGGTCCTCTACTTTTTGGGGGTCTTCTAGTAGGGCGCTTATTTTTTTTACCACGTTCTTGCCGAAGTACTTGTCCAAGTCTTCGCTGTCGAAGTCAGGGGATAGGATAACCTCGTTGATGAAGTGGCCTACTTGCCTACCCCATCCGTAGGGTCTTAGTTTACCGTCTACTATGATGTTGGCCTTGTCTACGCCTTTCCCTTGGATGTAGTCAATCAACTGCCTCCTCTCGACTGCGTCTAGGTTTCTGTAATACTCGTCGGTGATGGTGACGTGGAAGCCCTTGCTGCCCGAGTACTCAATCAGCATGTCCTCTTTCTCGAACCCTAGGTCTTTCAACACGGTGTCTATCATCCGTAGAGTGATTTTCCTAGAGTCCTCTATTTGGTCGAATCTGTTCTCAAATGTGTTATCGGTATCTAAGTCGAATACCAAGTCGTAGTTAATCAGGTCCTTACAATCATGTGGGTCTAGATAATATCCCGTAGAAGCGAATATACCACTAGGAGCCTTCTGTCTATCTAGTATCTTAGACCTTAGGTCATCTATACTACTACAATAGATATTTCTTACATTTAGGTCGATTGAGATTTCTCTCCTGTGTATGTCTTCGACTAAAAGGTCTGCTGACTCGTAGTATTCTCGGACTATGTCCCTATACCCTAGTTTCCCCGAGTACATGGTCATCTACCCCTCTTCCACATCGGCTCTAACCTGTCTAGAATCATACTGACCATGTCTTTTGTCATGGTGGATTCCCAAGTGTTCATCTCCGGAACTTCCGCCAAGGGTAAGTCGAGAGAATGGGCTAGGAAATCAATCGCTGCCCTCTCGTCGTTGCCGAATACCTTGAACACCAAGTCCCTAGCGAACTTGATTTGGCCGGGAGTGGCTATGTTCGGGTCTTGGTTCGTCATCGGAGTCGATAGGGCGCTAGAAGTAGAGGCTTTCTCGAACGCCGGATATTCCGGTTCGCTAGCCGGTTCGTCGGCCACCAAAGACCTCTTGACCGATATCTTAACCTCCCCGAAGTCTAGTTCCACTTCGGTAATCGTCTGCATGTTGTCTATCTCCTCTAATACCTTCAATACGTCTTTCGTTTGCATCACCACACCCCCACTGCGGGGTTCGATACCCCTTCGTATGTATACTGATTACCCCTCTTGAATAACTGGGTTATAGCCTTATTCTTCACGAAGTCCTTGAGAACTGATT
>JAPOKZ010000184.1:0-1044 GCA_029977385.1 Methanobacteriota archaeon | reverse complement strand
GGAGGATACACCCATGGAGGGTGTTTGGGTAAGGACGGATGCTTTTGGACGCACTGGAGACCATCTAACATACCCCAGAGACGGCAACAAGACCCTAATCCACGAGGTGGGTCACTACCTTGGATTGCACCACGTATTTAGAAACGTAGAGTTCTGCGGTCAGAACCTAGGTGAGTGCGATGAGTCTGGTGACTACGTGTGCGATACCCCTCCAACCAAGATCAACTGGAGCTGCGAGAACCCTATATGTCCTCCTGGCTTGTATGACTACACCCCCAACAACCACATGGACTACTACGTGGATTCATGTAGGACCAACTTTACCGAAGGGCAGATAGAACGCATGCATGCTGTCCTGCCGATCACGCGACCAGGCATAGCCAGCGACCCCTACTGCGCTGGAGATATCAGCGGAGACTTCGTGGTGGGGATGAACGACATGCTCATGATGCTAGCAAACATACAGAACCTTGACTGGGAGGAAGGTGACCTGAACGGTGATGGCATCTTCAATATCTATGACCTGCAAGTAGTGCTGGCTAACTGGGGTAACGAGTGCTACGGTGCTGAGCTTGACCCCTTCTACCGTGAGGAGCGTCCAGTCTTGAAACAAGAAAGGGGCCGAAGCCCCTTCCCGTTCAAGTAATATAGCTGGGAGATCCAGCATTGGTCAAACCGCTTCATGTCAAAAGTTGTATAAGTGACACTCGCAGTGTTTTGTGCCACACTTGTAGCATCTGCCCTGTCGGTCCATCTGCCTCATGTAGCGTTTCCATCCGAACTTGTACATGTACCAGTCGTGGATGTCTTCGATGAGTAGCTTTATCTTACTGGGCATGCTCCTGTATCACAGTCCATGATCTCAACCTCATCCATGTCAATCTGTTCGAGGCTTGTGATCGGGGTTACACCTTTGCGCATCTCCAAGTAAGTACCCTCGTCGATCTCTTCGAGTGGCGCCTGCTTGAATCCGTGCTCATTGTGGAGCAAGAACGAAACAGACTTGACTTGCTTGTAGTTGAGCGCCAACCATTCCTTGATTGC
>JAPOKZ010000172.1:0-1143 GCA_029977385.1 Methanobacteriota archaeon | reverse complement strand
AGATTCATGCCAGCCGAGGAGAAAACCAGGGTTTCCCCTGAGACCGGAGAATCAGTCACAACTTATGTTGTCAGGGTTCAGGGAAGGATTAGCCAGGGAGTTTCGGGAATGAAACTATCAGCAAATGACAAAGTCATTGGGATGATTGTAACGGACGACTTTGACACTAGCGTCCTTACGATCTCCAAGTATGGAATGGCGAAACGGAGCAGATTGGGCTCTGGGGAGATGATACCACTAACAGAAGACGGTTCGCCTGTAGTTGACGAGTCGGGTGATCAGATTTTCGAGAGAGATGGATACAGGAAGACTAATCGAGGAACAAAGGGAGTCAGGACAATGTCTTTGAGAGATGGAGACGAAATTGTCGGAGTTAGGCAAATTCCCGATCTTGATGACCAGTTGTTCATGCTGACTGGTTCGGGTATGATGATCAGGATGGTTTCGGGACAGACCAAGGAGACCCTTGGGAAGGTGACAAAGGGAACGAGAATTATGGAGCTTCGTAATCGTGATCGTACTGGTTATGTAGACGAGATTGTTTTCGTTGCGAGGCTTCCTTCCGAACTAATTAGCACCAGTGAAAGTCTGGAAGAAGAGGAGTAGTTAGACCGTTCTGCTTAAGCACGAATATCGGGTCGAATAATTACTGCGGCAGTCGCATAGCCTGGCCATTGCGCTGGATTGCTAATCCAGTGGTGTCTCACCTCGGGAGTTCGAATCTCCCCTGCCGCGCCACCAAAACTGGGGAGGATTCATTCAATGGGAGGTGCTCAGGAACTCATGCTTGACCCATCGCTGATGACGAGTTGGGCATCTCTAGGCATATTTTCTCTGGTACTTTTTTTGTTAACATGGACTATCATGAGGCATCTAAGTCTGAGGCCATCTAATGACAGATCATGGGTAAATGATAACGAAAGACAGGCTGAAGCCGATTTCAACGGGGATGAGGTGATAATTCGTAATGTAAGGGACTTCGATTGGAGGAGCGGTAGAGACTTCGATGAAAGATGGATCGATGTAAAACTGAATCTTACGGAAGTACAGAAGATATGGTTCGTTCTGGAGTACTTCGATCCTAAAAGAAGGCAGATGGCACATACAATAATGAGTTTCGAGATGAGCGACGGTACTAGGATT
>JAPOKZ010000039.1:0-10462 GCA_029977385.1 Methanobacteriota archaeon | reverse complement strand
CTCTGAGTGGTCATCAATGATCGCTCACGCTAATGCAGTGACTAGGTCTTCAGAGATTCTAGACCAGCTCGAGGACTCAATTAGAGAAATTGCGAATACTCACGTCCCATCTCTGAGCGCACTCCTCGGCCCTGTTTCAGCAGCCAAACTGATATCTCTGGCTGGAGGCAGGGAGAGGTTAGCAAGAATGCCCTCAGGCTCACTCCAGGTTCTGGGTGCGCATGCAGCAATGGCTGCTCACAGGAGAGGGGCACCCCCGCCAAAGCATGGGGCTGTCCTATTTTCAATGCCGCAAGTAAGCCGCTCACCTAGATGGGTTAGAGGTAAGATAGCAAGATATCTTGCTGGAAAGGCCAGTATAGCAGTACGTGTCGATCACTTTGAAGGTGAGAGGTGGGACGAATCGATAGTAGAGGAAATTAACTCTGAGATTGAGGCGATTAAGGATAAGTTCCCAAAGCCCCCTAAGAGGAGGGTGTGATCTGCCAAAGACAACGTCAATTTGCTGGGGTGTCAGGAAGGAGGGAAGGACGCTTTGGACAAGAAATGCGGTCAAGGGTAAATCCGTAAGAGGGGAGCGTAGGAAGAGAGACGGGAGGATAGAGTGGAGAAGGTGGGACCCCACTAAGTCCAAAGTGGCAGCCGCTATTCTAAGGACTTCATCTGAACCATCTTCGATTCTCCCAAATCCAGGCTCAACATGTCTCTATCTTGGAGCTTCTAGCGGGGGTACTGTTAGCCATATCCATGATTTCGTGTGCGGAGCAGAAAACCACCACGGAGGGCAGGTCGTAGCTGTGGAGATATCACCTAGGATGTCACGTGATTTAATTTCCGTCTCCGAATCTCGTCCTGGTATGGTGCCAGTACTCGGTGATGCAAGGAAAACTCAGGTAGTCGCTCCATTCATTAGATCCAAGGTCGATTGGATTCATCAGGATCTAAGTATTGCCGATCAGGCAGAAACTTTCGTAAAGATAGCTATGAATTTCCTTCTTCCGGGTGGCGTAGGTCTTCTGAGTCTAAAAGCTGCCAGCGAGAGATCTTCAGAAGGCGATGACAGCGCTAGATTCCATAATGCGGAGATAATCCTGCAGAATTCCAAACTCTCCCTATTGGAGAGGATAGAACTCAGAGGTCTAGAGGAGCAACACGTTCTATTTGTATGTGGACTAAGCCTCTGAGGCGATAATTAGTGCACCCAATGCCCCATAGAAGAGAACAACTAGAACGAATAAACCAATTCCTATCCAAGAAATGATCTGAGCCGCCTTCGCCATCCCCTGATCCGGATGTCCTGGATATTGCTTGGTGGTCGCTAGAGCACCGTTAGCAATGATCAGGCCGGGTAGTGCAGTACAGATTGAGCACATCACAATCCCCAATATCGAAAGGACTAGAGCAAGTACTGCATTGGTCGTAGGTAACATCGCTCCCGGGCCCCCATATTGGCCCCCTTGGACATAGATTTGCTGAGGGGCCCCTTCAGTAACGGAAGGGCTACCATCGAGAATGACTTCTGATTCTGGCTGGACTTCCGATGAGACCCAATCAGGGACTTCATTCTCCTCCATGAAACTACAAAGTGGGATTATCAATTAACTCTGCCTATCTAAGAAAGGTAATGGTCTAACCGTCTCAGCCTTCACACATGCCCGAGTTGCCAGAGGTGGAAACAGTCCGCGTTGGTCTAGAGAAGCACCTATTGGGCAGGACAATTTCTTCAGTAGAACTTCGAAGAAGTGATCTGAGATTTCCATTCCCGAGTAACTTCGAAGCCTCTCTAAATGGAAGGTCGGTAGAATCAGTGGAACGTCGCGCTAAGTACCTCCTAATCCGACTTGATGGAGGGATGACCTGGCTCTGTCATTTGGGAATGAGTGGCAGGTGGACACTAATTGGCGACGGAGTGGTAGGGAGGCCGGGCAAGTTCTCCAGCGGAGCTCCTCTGGGAAGTGGTGACGGACCTCACGATTGGGTCGTAATCCACCTAGATAGCGGGACTAAGGCGGTCTACTCAGACCATCGTAGATTTGGATTCATGGACTGCTTCCCTACTTCACAACAAGCAAAAAACAAGCTACTCTCTGATTTGGGCCCAGAGCCTACTCCAGACCAACTAGCCCCACATGATCTCGCTGAAGGACTAAGGGGGAGGAAGATGCCAATCAAATCAGCTCTCTTGGATCAGAGGATCATCGCCGGTCTCGGGAACATCTACGTCTGTGAGATTCTTCACCGAGCCGGAGTTTCTCCAAGAAGAAAGGCCAGCAGTGTTGCTGGATTATCTGGAATCTCCAGAAGAGTCGAGCGAATCACAGCGGCAACACACGATGTAATCACAGAGGCCATAGATGCTGGTGGCTCCACTCTACAGGATTTCAGAGGAGTAGACGGAGACGAAGCTATGGGCTACTTCATTCACAACTTCTTGGTTTACGGAAGGGAAGATCAGGGATGTCTGAAGGAAGGTTGCTCTGGCAAAATAAGGAGAATAGTTCAGTCGAATAGATCCACCTTCTACTGCCCATCCTGCCAACGTTGATGGACGTCCAGTCTACAATAAGTAATATGTCAGAAGAATCCGATATGAATGCCAAACTTATTACTGAGTTCATTGGGACATTTTTCCTCTGCTTGACAATCTGTGTAGCGGGAGTATTTGGCCTGTCTGGTCCAAACGCTCCTTTCGCGATAGCAGGTACTCTGATGGTAATGATATATGCAGGTGCACACATCTCAGGCGCGCACTACAATCCGGCAGTCACCATCTCGATTTGGATCAGGGGGTCATTTGACAAATCTGAGGTATTGCCCTACGCGATCTCACAACTCGTAGCAGGATTCCTAGCGGCTCTGATTGCTGCTAATCTAATCGTCACCGGGAGTTTCTCCGAGGATTATCCAATTGAGATGTTCGAACCTTCAGGAACGGAGACCTCAATCATTGTCTCCGAACTACTCTTCACTTTCGCATTAGTTTTCGTGATTCTAAATGTAGCAACCACTGAATCGAATGAAGGAAATGGATTCTACGGTGCTGCCATAGCATTGGTAGTCCTGGCCGGGGCTCTAACTGTAGGGGACATATCTCTGGCGTCTTTCAATCCGGCGGTCTCGATCTCTTTGGTAGCGGTCGGGAAAATGGCTGCTGCAGACTTATGGCTGCATTTGGCTCCTCAGTTGTTTGGAGCCAGTGCGGCGTCTTTGGTTTTCAAGTGGAATGTCTAGTCTAACTGCTGAGACATCTCTATCCCCCTAACTAGCGCCATTAGTATCTCATTCCGAGGTGTTGGCACTCCCAACTCCTCTCCCTTTGAAATCACGGCCCCACAAAGGACATCTATCTCCGTCTTTCTTCCAGCCATGAGGTCCTGAAGCATCGAAACTCTGTTCTCAGAAGTTGATTCGACCACCTTCCTGAGATAACTTTCAGAGTCCGAGTCTCCAAGATCCACGCCCGATGCTCTGGCGACTGCCTCAGCCTCTCTCATTGCTTCAATTGCCTGATTCCACAATTCTGGAACCTCTGCCAACGCCCCATTCCTTACTCCAGCAATAGCACAGATTGGATTTATTGCTACATTAATCATTAGCTTTCTCCAAATTTCCCTCTCGATATCAATCGACCATTTTGGCATTAGTCCTCCTTGATCAAGCAATGAAATGAATTCAGTAGCAATAGCACTTGGCTCCACGGAATTAATTGAACCTAGGGAAATAGCCCCTCTTCCAGTCCAGTGGACAGCACCCCCTACATCCCTCCAAGCTGAGTGAGTTGTAGTTCCGCTTAGTACTCGATCCCAACCGACCCTACTGGCAATGATTCCCGAATTCCCGAGCCCGTTCTGAATACTTATTACAAACGCCTCTTGTTTAATCAGGTCTTCAGCTATGGATGCCAATTGAGGAGTCGAACCAGACTTCCCGGAGACTATTGCCACATCACAAGTTCTGCACATTCTCTCTTCGAGAGGTCCCTTCTCACTATCGATAATCTCGAATCGCTCCCCGGGAATCATTTCCACCGATCCCTCGGGGGTGAAAAGAGTCAGACCCTCCAATAAATCTCTAGCTGTCCGACCTCTAGAAACACAAACTAGCTCAGCATTGGTATCAGAAAGACATCCTGCGAGTACACCGCCGATTGCTCCAGTGCCAAGAATAGCAATTCTCACTCGCAACCCTCCGAGGGACATCTAGCCGAGAGGTGTACAACTACTCCTGACTCGTCCGCAGTTACCCATAACGCCCTCTCTAGATTGGAACTACCGTTTGCTACATACTCGACGAAAGACGAACCTCCGGAGTCAATCCAGTCTCCAATGCTTACCTCCCATATTCCAGACTGAGGGGAGTCTCCATGCCATTCCAAGGACAGGCTAACTCTCTCCGAGCCCCTGTTGAAAATATAGAACGAGTCTACATCAATCCTGTGGTTAAGGCCTATTGCTGCGTATTCCCCATTAGAATCTCCTGTGGAGACAAATATATCCGGTCCCTGGATAATCTTGTATGAGGTCAGGGAACCATCGCTACCACAGATTCCTAGCCACCCTTCCTCTCCGATACCTATCGAACCATTCCCGCTCAGATCCCCCTCAAGTCTGACCGAGGAGTAGTTGCCCATCTCTACTGACCAGTTCTCTCCAGTGTCCACTTGTGCCGCGACCTCGCTAGATGGGCAGAAGGGAGATCCCCTATCAGAGTGGTAGAGTATATCTCCGGTGGAAGCGAAACCAGATGGAATTTTCCACTGCCCATCCATAACCTGTATGGATTGCTCAGATCCATCAATTGAGATCGTCCATGGTCCTTCGGTGGAGTTCTCGCTCTCAAAGAAAACAACAGGGCCAAAGGATCTTCCTTGTGAATCAAAAGACTCCGAGCTCTGAATCGCGCCACTGTTTCCTCTAAGGCACAACTCTTGGTTTCCTGAACTTAGATTACTCCCATTCATCGACTCCCAATAGGCCCCTTCAACGAATATTCTCCCACCATTTCCAGCATCAAAATCAGTACAAATTACCGGCTTATCAAATTCTCCAGAAAGAGCCCAGAACGGACCAATCAAACCCTGACTGGATAACTCATGAAGTACGATTTCATGCTCTACCTCGAACCCTGAAATTTCTATTAGTAGCTTTAGTACATGATCCGAGAAATTACCCTCTGGAGGGGTTATGGAGATATCTACGAAATTGGTCTCTGACTGGGTAACTTCATCAAATCGACAGGTATCTAGAAAATCAGAACAATCACTGCTGAGTACCCACTCCTGAGATCGTGACCCTTCAATCCTCATCTGAAGCCACCCGGAGACAGGCATCACCCCTTCCGGCTCTAAATTCAGCGAAATGACTTGCAACTCACCTCCGGAGAATTCTATCTCATGTGGCCACTCTTCAGTAGATATTCCTGCAATGTAGTCCTCCATCTCGTAGGAGGGGACAGATCCCGGTAGACCTGCCAGAAGTATCACACTGGCTATGGCTACGAAGCGACTCTTGAACCTCTCATCTAATCCAGATTGTTCGTCAAGGACGATTGGCTGAGGGAGACTATCTGGATTGAAACGCTGCCATGCAGCTACGAAGGCAAGGAAGATCCACGGGGTCCATTTTGCTGTGGCAAAAACTACTACCATCAAGAAGAGCACAATTAGGAATACCGAGGTTTGGGTACTCCCGCTTCTCATTTCCGCAGGACCAATAATTGCATGGAGTAGCCTATCTCCTGGTAGGCCGGGTATCGGAAGCATCATTATCCAACCAACCAAGGAAAGTCCTACTCCAGAGATTCCAATTGGGTGCAACCATTGTAGGCGTATTTCCCGATGTTCCCCCAACAAAGAATCAGCTAGGGAGCTAGAAAACAAACTAGTCTCGAAGACAGTGGGTGGGCCTGTTAATTGAGGTGGGGTACTTGGAGTAAGAATCAGCCCAACTACAGTGAGAAAACTTCCAGCAATAAATAGGACAAGTGGAACTGCTAACTCAACAGAACCCAACGCCCTTCTGGACGGCATTGGCACCATATCGAGCTTCCTCTGCCCAAGGGCCCCAACAATTCCGAATGGCCACCAAGTGGGAATTGGAAATACGATCGGGGCAATATGTCCTATTTCTATGCCGAATCTCCTTGCGACAAGAACTCTGCAATAGCTAGCTATGGATAGAGTGACTATTATTGGCATAGTAAAGAAAATTAGCGAGTTCATTATTTCGCTATTTCCCGTCGAATTACTGCTATATCCATATTCAGAAACCCAATGTGATCCCGACATGGTTAGGAAAACTGACATGACTGCCCACATCAATACACTCTGGTAATTTCCCATCACATTGCTTCCTTGAGGAATCCTAGAAATGATCAGAACCGGGGGGTTCGTTTCTTCTAGCGAACCAACCAATCCCATGGTGTCTAGGTGTGAGTTGAGTTCTTCCAGTTGATTACTCACATCCTTGCCTTCCAGACCTCTGACCTCCCATGAATTGGGATAGCTGCCCTCGTTGCCTAGTTCGAAGAATCTAGATGCTATTACCTCGAGTAGTTCTCTGGTGCCCCAGGTCTCAGTATCAATGACAATCTCCTCTGGCATGGTGCTCACTCCCTGCTCATCCCCGCAGGATGTCAGATTTTACCCCTGCTCTTTGATAATCACTTGTTTTTGAAGCGTTTGAGGCGGAAAGTCTCCTCCCTCTCCATCTCCTCGAGCCTTAGTTGGATGAAAGTCTGTGCCTCTTTCATCTCTGGAATTACCTTGAACTCGAGAGCATTCACTCTTCTTTTCGTGGCTTCAATCTCTTCTAGAAGCCGTTTCAGAGTGGCCTCCATCTCTGCCGCCTTGACTACCTTCTCTACAAGCAGAGAGTAGGCGTCTGCTGCCTCATCGATGTAGGGAGAACCCCCAACCATTCCCAATCCCCTATCCTCGACTGAAAGTTTGAGGTTCTGCCCCTCGACCTTTGGAACAACTACACCCATAATGTTCCTCTTTGAGACCTGCACTTCGGGATGTTTAGAAGAGGCTATGGCTGCGCTCTTTACTGCCAATCCACCCTCTATCGATGAGGCTAGATTGATTGCCTGCAGTGCATCCCTGTATGTCCCCACTAGGCCCTCTCTGGCTTCAATCATCTCTGAGAGCAGAGTCCTGAACTCGTGGAACAGGCCATCCCTCTTCATCTTCAGAAGATTGTATCCCGTAGAGGTCTGCTTTATCCTACGCTTCAGGTTGATCAACTCGGACCTGGTAGGTTTGATGTCTAGGGCCATTCACTCAACTCCTGAATTAGGTTACTCTTCTTCTCCCTTCTTTTCACCGGGATGGTACTTATCTATCCACTTCTGATCCAGCCTGACCAGGAACTTCGTGTCGATGTTTGACAACAGGTTCCAAGCTAGGTCCAAAGTCCCCTCATCTATCGATCTGTCTTCGTCTCTGCTCTGTCTGAGGAACTTGTCTTCGAAAATATCTGCGAACTTGAGAAGTTGGAGATCCCTCTCGTTTAGGGCATCCTCTCCGACAATTGCTACCAGACCTCTCAATTCCTTTCCTTGAGCGTAGGCTGCGTAGAGTTGATCAGACACTGACTTGTGATCCTCCCTGGTCTTACCTGGCCCTATTCCAGCGTTCATCAATCTGCTTAGAGAGGGAAGAACGTTGATGGGCGGGTAGATTCCTTTCTGGTGCAGCTCTCTCGAGATGACTATCTGGCCCTCTGTGATGTATCCAGAGAGATCTGGAATCGGGTGAGTAATATCGTCACCGGGCATAGTTAGGATAGGGAACTGGGTGATTGAACCCTTCTTCCCTTTTACTAGTCCCGCCCTCTCGTAAAGCATCGCCAAATCGGTGTACATGTAACCCGGGTAACCTCTCCTTCCAGGAACTTCTTCTCTAGCAGCTCCAATCTGCCTCAATGACTCACAATAGTTTGTCATGTCCGTGTATATCACAAGCACGTGATAGTCGTGTTCGAAAGCTAGGTACTCTGCAGCGGTGAGTGCCAGACGAGGAGTGATCAGCCTCTCGACAGCAGGGTCGTCGGCCAAGTTTACGAATAGTGCAGCATTCTCTAGTGCCCCAGTCCTCTCAAGGTCGTGTACGAAGAAGTTGTACTCTTCTGCGGTAATTCCCATTGCGCAGAAAACTACCACGAAGTCATCGTCGCTACCTACTAGTTTGGCCTGTCTTGCTATCTGCAAAGCTATGTCGTTGTGGGGGAGTCCGCTTGCACTGAAGATAGGCAGCTTCTGCCCTCTTACAAGCGATGTACATGCATCAATCGCTGAAATCCCTGTCTGGATGAATGACTCCGGACTCTGCCTCGAATAGGGATTGATTGCAGCCCCGATAATGTCAGCCATGTCATCGGCAACGATTTCTGGACCTCCATCTCTGGGCCTCCCAGCACCATCTAGAATCCTCCCAATAAGTCCCTTGCTCACCGGGAGCTTGAATACGTCCCCCAGGAACTTCACACCCGTCTGTCTGTCGACAGATGCAGTTCCCTCGAAGACCTGTACAATCACTTGGTCATCGGATGTGTCTAGGACCTGTCCGTTTTTGATTGATCCATCACTAAGTCTTAGCTGTACAATCTCGTTATACGAAACCGGCTCGGTTTTGTTTAGGAACACTAGAGGTCCCTTTACGTCTGTAATTGTTCTGTACTCTTTTCCACTCATATTATCACCTCAGTTATCCTCCATGCTAGCAGCAATCTGCTTGCTCATCTCCGCAACGAGTCCCTCGATTCTGCCGTCATAGCCTTCCTCGAACCTTCCTCTCATTAGGTCGGTCCTAGCAGGCACGTTAACCACGTCTTCGAGTTGCGCGCCTCCAGCAATTGCCTTCTTCCCCTCTTCTTGGAAGTTCATTATTGCCTTGGCCATGTCGTACTGTAGCTTCAGATCGCTGTATGTGTCCACGTCGTGGAAGGCATTCTGCTGTAGGAAGAACTCCCTTATCATTCTCGCAACTTCTAGTGTGAGTTGCTGATCTATTGGTAGGGCATCAGATCCCACAAGCTGAACAATCTCCTGCAATTCAGCTTCGATTTGAAGAAGGGTGCTTATCTCTGTCCTAACCTCGGGGAAGTCGCTCGCAATGTTGTCCCTATACCACTGGTCTAGGGCTTGTGGGTACAAGCTGTAGGAGCTCAGCCAGTTTATGGCAGGGAAGTGCCGTTGTCTGGCGAGACCAGCATCAAGTCCCCAGAAAACCTTGACAATCCTGAGAGTTCCTTGGCTGACAGGCTCTGAGATATCACCGCCAGGAGGGGAAACAGCCCCGATCACCGACACAGAACCATCATCTCCGGCTAGGGTCTCAACCCTTCCTGCCCTCTCGTAAAACTCAGCTAGTCTACTCGAGAGGTAAGCTGGATAACCCTCCTCCCCTGGCATTTCCTCAAGCCTCGAGGAAATTTCTCTCATTGCCTCGGCCCACCTGCTAGTTGAGTCAGCCATTAGGGCCACGTTGTAACCCATGTCTCTGAAGTATTCTGCAATAGTTACCCCTGTGTAAACGGACGCCTCTCTGGCTGCGACTGGCATGTTCGATGTGTTTGCAATCATCACAGTTCTGTTCATCAGAGGTTTGTTCGTGTTGGGATCAATTAGGTGGGGGAACTCGTCTAGGACCTCAGTCATTTCATTTCCGCGCTCTCCACATCCGATGTACACCACTATCTGAGCATCGGACCACTTTGCCAGTTGCTGTTGGGTGACGGTCTTTCCGGACCCGAAAGGCCCAGGGATTCCTGCAGTCCCACCCTTGGCAAGGGGGAAGAGGAAGTCCAGTATCCTCTGACCTGTCATGAGCGGTACATCAGGGGCGTATTTCTGAACGAATGGTCTGGGGTGCCTTACCGGCCACTCTTGCATCATGGATATTTCCGATCCATCTTCCAACTCGCATACGGTCTGAGTGATATTGAAGGAGCCCGACTCTATAGTTTTCACAACTCCCTCCTTTCCGGGTGGCACCATGACTCTGTGTTCAATGGTCTCGGTTTCCTGAACCGTACCTATCACATGTCCTGCCGACACCTCGTCCCCTACTTTGACGGTGGGCACAAACTCCCATTCCTTATTCAGGTCGAGTCCGTCTGCATCGACGCCTCTGGTGATGAAAACCCCCATCGTCTCCTCCAGCTTGGGAAGAGGCCTCTGAATCCCATCGTATATCTGGGTCAATAGTCCCGGCCCTAGTTGTACTGACAGAGTCTGACCGGTCCTGATAACAGGCTCCCCTGGTTTGACTCCAGACGTTTCTTCGTAGACTTGGATAACCGATTGGTCTCCGTGCAATTCAATTACTTCTCCCATCAATCCTTCATTCCCGACTCGGACAACCTCATACATCCTCGGGGCAATGCCCGTGGCGGTCACAACTGGTCCGGAAATCCGGTATATCACTCCATTTTCTGTACTCATTTTTTTTCACTTCCAT
>JAPOKZ010000150.1:0-1421 GCA_029977385.1 Methanobacteriota archaeon | reverse complement strand
GGCATACTCCCCCCCCAATTCGAGAGGCGTTAGATCCACCCATCCAGTCTCCCATGTATTTCCTGTAACCTCGATTTCGTGAATAGTGTCCGATATTACGATTGTGAAAGTCACTTCCTCTCCGTCTGGATCGCTATATTGTCCTTCGACCTTCCACTTCCAACCATCGAAAGAAGCCATTCCCAGGGTGATTATTGGAGGTTCGCTTTCCTTGACAATTCCAAGATCGAAGGTTCTCTCGAACGACTGATTGACAGCCACTACTTCCATCCATATCTGGACTGGTCCGGGGATAATTCCTTGGGACGGGATAAACACATCATTGGATTCATTGTACTCTCCACTATACTCAATTATCTGTCTTATTTGATCATCTTGAGATAATGCCAGACGTACGATGGTTTCCTGTTCCCACGACTCATAGTGAGTGATTGTCAAAGGGTGACTCTCCTCTAGAAGCAGATTTGTCGTCGATATTGATACAGGTACTCCGAAAGTCCAGGTCCTGTTGCCAGTCGTCTTTCCGGAGGAGTCTAAGGCTTCGCATGTAATTTGTGTGATCCCATCCACGATAATCCATATCGAACCATCTATACTCTGAGATAACTGATTTTGCCCAGAAGTGCAAGAAACCTCAAGACTCGCCACTCCATTTTCGTCATCAAACCAAGTTGCGATTTCATCCCAGGTCGACAACTTGTTGGGTCCATCCTCGAAGACAGGGAACCAGGTTCCATTAGAAGGTGCATTCATAGTCCATGTTGGAGCCTCATTAGATGGGATTGGGGATGTCGTAAAGTCAGCGAATACGTCTTCCCCTAAAGGCCAATTTTCCCTTGAGAAGTTTGAATCTAGAGTGTAAGTGAGGCTCCCATCATCATTGGTTCTAAGGTCATAACTTGCGGATCCATCCCCTATGCAACTCCCTCTGATAGGTGCGGCATCGGTTTGGGGGTTGTCCTCATCAATACCCACGAACCTCCCCTCGCACTCCTCCCACATTCCCATCCTCAATCCAGGCATAATTGGGAAGGTGAAGTCCAGTCTAGCATTACTCATATTCGACGAGTTGAATGCTATTGTGAAGTCGTTTGGATCCGACATCCCACCTATCACCATAGTCGCATTTAGCCACAATTCAATCCTGCACTCATCCTCTCCCGATGACTCGTTAATTTCTATGTCACAGTCTCTGGTACTAGATGGGGAAACTGGAACTTCAAAACAACCCTCTTGGCTCCATCCTTGACAGTCCCGAATCTGTGAGTGCCTCTCCGGAACTCCGTTGAAATGGCCGATATTGGTCTGGTCATCCTCCCATGTGGTGTTCATCCAGTCCACTCCCTCCCCTCCCCTGTGTGGGGATCCGTCTCTGATTCCAATACGAGTTATACTGTATTCAAGACAGTCTGCAGCTATTG
>JAPOKZ010000031.1:0-11587 GCA_029977385.1 Methanobacteriota archaeon | reverse complement strand
GGTTTCGTCAGCTTACCATGGGATCCAATGTGGAGTTTCAATGCCCGAGTATTGTGGATATTCCCTGCATGGATTGCGACTTACATAGCTATGAGCGCTCCCTTGGGTAGAATTCTGGACAGACACATCAAGATCGTACGTTACTCCCGACATCCTCTGGTACTTTCAGGCGAGACCATTCCTGAGCCACTACTCCACATGCTAGATGACGCAAAGAACAAGTCAGCATCATCGACAGTTCGAAGATCACAGAGGAGGGCAGGACCTAGAAAGACAGGAGGAAATTCCAAGAATACAGAGCAACGACGTTCGGGAAACAAGCATGTAGCACCTCCTCGAGAGGGTTCAAAATGTAAAATTTGCAATTCAGATTTGATATCCAGAACCCCAAAGGGACTCCTCAGATGCGAAGTATGTAGAAGCGAGTGGAGATGAGCACTTTGCTAAAGGTGACGATTAGCGGACCCCCAGGGAGCGGAACCTCGACACTGGTGGCAAAGATTGCAGAATCTAGAGGATGGAGGTCTATGAATGGGGGTGACGTTTTCAGGGAAGAAGCCCGATCCAGAGGCCTTTCTGTGGAGGAACTAAGCTCGGTAGCAAAACAAGACTCGGATGTAGACGTACATCTCGATAATCTTCTCAAGAAACGCATGTCATCACCAGAATCTCCTGAAATTGTAGAGAGCAGGCTCAGTGGCTGGTGGGCCCATAAGAACGAACTCGAATGCCTGAGAGTCTGGGTCAGTGTTTCCGATCAAGAGAGGGCAAGGCGAATCCAGAAGAGGGAAGGGGGAGAGTTCTCCGACTGTCTTGAGCGCTCCCAGCAGAGACAGGAAGACGACATGGCTAGGTACTCGTCACTTTATGGGATAGATCTTGATGACATGTCGCCATACCACCTTGTTATCGATGCAGACAGTAAGGACGAGTTTGAAGTATTCAACGAAGTAAACTCTA
This sequence comes from Methanobacteriota archaeon, assembly GCA_029977385.1. Taxonomy (GTDB): domain Archaea; phylum Thermoplasmatota; class Poseidoniia; order Poseidoniales; family Thalassarchaeaceae; genus UBA36. The sequence goes on along the minus strand of JAPOKZ010000031.1, from coordinate 10,627 downwards.
GGCTGGAAAGGTGAAATTATGGGTTCAGAGATATGGTCAATAGATCCCTCCGCCAAAACCAACAATTCATTCGGATGCAATCCAGAGGAAAGGCCATTGGAAGAACTTCTCGAATGTGGAATAATTCTGGTAGACAAACCACCCGGCCCGTCTAGCCACCAACTAGCAGCATGGGCTCGTTCGATGCTGGGGATTAATCGAATCGGACACGGCGGGACTTTGGACCCTTTTGCCACGGGACTTCTAACCCTGCTTTGTGGCAGATCCACAAAGATAACCGCAGAACTCCTCAGGAAACCGAAGAGCTACGTTGCAGTGATACGTTTCAAGACGCCAGTCTCTGAAGACCAACTAAAGACTCTGGTAAACAATATGGAAGGTGAGATATTCAATGTTCCACCAAAGGAATCTGCAGTAAAGGTCCAAGTCAGGACAAGGGAAGTTTCCGAATTGAAACTGGTTCAGACAGAAGAGGGAGATAGGGTTCACTTGCTTTCAATAAGCTGCGATGCTGGAACCTACATCAGGACCTTGGTCAAGGATCTAGGACTTCTTTCCGATAACAAGTGCGAGTTATTGGAGCTACATAGGTCACAGAGCGGCTCCCTTGAGGATAAAATGGCATGCTCCATGCAACAGCTGGCAGACGCAGTCTTCCTGTGGAAGGAGCATGATGATCCAAGGGGGCTAAAGAGACTGGTCTGCCCGGTAGAAACAGTTCTCAACGACATTCCTACGATAGTGATCAAGGATGGGGCGGTGTCTGCCCTGTCACACGGAGCCCCACTGGCTAGGCCTGGAGTCGTCTCAGTCCCGAAAGGGCTACCAATAGGGTCGACAGTGCTGATCTCTAGCCTCAAGGGTGAGGCTGTAGCTATCTCCGAACTTTCTGTCAACTCCGACTCTATACCAGAAATGAGCTCCGGCCAGATAGCCACACCCAAGGCTGTGATAATGCCACCTGGGACGTATCCGCAGACCTGGTCGAAGGATTAGACGCCTAAGCTGTCTCATGCTCTTCGTATATCCACTCGTCTGTTTCCAGCCTTATTTTCAATACCATCATTTTTCACACACACCACCGCATTCGTGACCTAAGCCACCAGCGCGGTAGTTTGGTTTCGCTTTCGCTCCTTGTATAACCATTGCCTATTTTGCTCAGATTATCGGCCAAACGTGAGCCAGTAGCGATGCCTTGCCACTACTTCCTACGCTGGAACTCTTTCTTAGGAGATTTAGGTCCCATCTGGAATGCTGCCAGAGAAAACAGGACTGCCATCAGGGATATCGCCACTATGATCGAACCCGCGCCCCCATCCTCTGATCCAGTACCCGGCTCTCCAATGGGAAACTCCACCGAACGAGCGTTATTTCCTTCCACGGACTCTTCAATAGAGTTTGTTCCGTCTATCTCAACTGTGAAAGTGGCAACTCCTGATGACTCAATCAGTTGGATATCGCAAACCGCCATCGTCAAGCCTCCTGGACCTAATTCTGAAATCGCGCCCGTCCCTACAAGGACACCGTTCAGAGTACAGTAGAATGATACATTCTGAGCAGACGCCCTACCTTGGTTGCGAATGAATCCAACCACCTCAACAACATCGCCATTCTCCAGATCATCTGCCTCCACACCGCCGATCCTAATTTCCAATGATTCTACTAGCAGGTCAGGTTTGGAAGTAACAACAATTAGGACATCTCTCGTAACAACCGAATTTCCGTCAGTCACGGATAAAGTTAGAGTGTGCTCTCCGGTTTCTACCGGTTCAAGAAATATCTCTCCAGAATCGTTTACCGAAGCCCACGATTTGCTGGTGGATATGGTGAGGACCCCCGTGTCGGGATCGAAAATATCGGGAACTATGACTCCAGAATCTCCCAGTTCGATGTATAATGTCCCTGGGACATAGACAAACTGCGGAGGGTCTTGCACGGGCTCTACTTCTACCAAGAAAGAATCCGTCCAAGAGTTTCCAACTTCGTCAATAACCTGCAAAAAAACCTCAGCCGTGCCACTCGCCTCATCTTCTGGCTCTATCTTCAGTAGTCCCCCTTCACCGTAAGCCAGGAGGGTGCTATTGTCAGAACTATGTGCCACAACTTCCAGGCTCTGAGGGTCGGTGATATCATCGCTGCAAATTGAATAGACGGATATTATCTCCCCGCCCTCATCCTCGATGAGGCTCATATCGGAGATTTCTTCACATTCCGGGCCCCTATCCCATTCCAATGAGTATCCGCCGGAAATCGACATCGAACCTATGTGGGCAACTGTTCTCTCAGAAGTTCCGTTTGAGGACCATTGGAACCTTGCAGCCACCCCTACGCTTAGCGCCTCATCTTCGGATGGGAGTGCGTGACCAATGGGCACAGCAAACTCGAACGCTCCCGGGTCCATTTGCTCGGTGTGAATCAGAAATCCCCCTATTGCGAATTTAATGTAACTGGACTCAGCTGAGAGGCCAGAAAAATCTCCTGAAAACCTGCCACTGACGATTAGGTGTGGATCGTTCAAGTCAACCCTTGTACCGGAGATGCAACCATCTTCGACCAGAACTCTGAAATCAACGGTTTCAGCCTCAATTTCCAATCGATCTCCAGAATTTATCTCAAAATACTCCCCTCCAGAAGTCCCATGAGAGAACAAAATACTGTAATTCCCTACTCCTGAGACATGCACTCTTCCCAATTTTTGATTGGGCGGAACCGAAACCTGGAAATCCCAAATCCCCACTCCCTCGCCTTCTGGAATTAAGCCACACGTACTATGTTCAAGTCCAGAAATCTCTCCTTCGTAGGTGCTAATGTCGATTATCGGGACCTCTTCCAAAAAAGAAGTATGATCGGCTCTCGCATTTTCGAAAGAGAACCAAGGTTGGTGATACTTGACCCTCAAACCAACAGCATCCACCCTGACCTCAGAGTCATCTGCTCCTTGGTTGTCAGAAACGTAGTCTACATTGAACTGAGTTTGCTCCAATTTTGACCAGTCCCATTCCAAATGGGCGTCTAGATTCAGAACAAGGGGGTTGTTCATGCGATTAACCGCGCCCAGAGTTCTCGCGAAAGTGCTCACTAGAATGTCAGACCCATGGCTCTGCATAATCACATTAACCTCATCCGAAGGAAGGGCATCAGGGATGGAGAAGTGCAGCACTAATGAGACATTTTCAATTTCCATGGAATGTAGGCCAGAGTAGCTGTATCCGCCCATTGTGATGTCAGGACCCCTGGACCACGAGTAGAATCCATCCGCTTCCCCGAAAGTAGCGTTACAGGAACCACAACCACTACTTGCCCAAGAAGTGTGTTCAGCAAAGTTATCCGGCCTAGAATGGGTGAATGACATCTCATCATCTGCTACCATTCCGATGGTGTACTCTGCCTGATCAGTAGAGAAACCGGTAGTTGTGACGAAAGACCAATCCGAGGGGCTTTGGAAACTCCCAGCATCTAGTAGTTCTACTTCGTCAGAAGAAATCACAGTATCGCCATAGGCAACGGGCAAAGTCAGAGAAGATAGGACCAGAGTTACGAGAACTGAAGCCACCCTGTAATATCCCATGGGGGCAACGACGGCCTTCCCTGCTTCAAGGCGTTGGTGTTCGGCTTCTAGCATATCTTGCATAACTGTTGAAATACGGGCTGACTCACGCCCAACTTACTTCTGGCTGTGATGGTGTAGCGGTTAGCACGGTGGGTTGTGGTCCCGCCGGCCCGGGTTCGAGTCCCGGTCACGGCCCCAGAACTACTCCTTCTCCAGGTTCTCTTCGCTGATCTGGTGCCCCATTCTCCTAGCCTTCGTGGATAGGTAATCCAAGTTACCTTCACCTACTCCGGCAACAATCTCCATCCTTTCCACGACGTTAATCCCATATTCTGAGAGCTGCTCAACTTTGTCTGGATTGTTTGTCATCAGGTTCACCTTATCTATCCCCACAGAGTCAAGAATCTCCGAGGCTATTCCGTAGTCTCTAGCATCGGCTGGATGGCCTAGCATTAGATTGGCATCTAGGGTGTCAACTCCCCTGTCCTGGAGGTTGTATGCCTGAATCTTAGCGTGCAATCCTATTCCTCTCCCTTCTTGACGCAGGTATACCAGACACCCCCATCCTACCTCTTGTATCATTCTGAGGGCTGTTTGCAACTGAGGCCCACAGTCGCATCTGAGACTTCCGAAAGCATCGCCAGTTAGGCATTCAGAGTGTACCCTCACTAGAACAGGGTCGGGCCCACCCATATCCCCGAGAAGTAGGGCTACATGATCTAGGCCAGTCTCTTCTTCATGGAATACTCTGATTCTGAAATTCCCATGCTCTGTAGGAAGACGAGCGTCGGCAGGTACCTCTCCTAGCTCGTAAACACGCGCGCTGTTCATGTCTTTTCCAATTGAAGCGACCATTTCAATACTACAGGTCCCAAGTCACTTGGCTATGAGGAATCTGAATTCTCCATCAACCTCTTCCACACTCACGATCATTACTCCCATTCTGTCACATAGTGCTGGGATGTCGTGCAGGGTTTCCGGGTCGTCGCATAACACCTCGATAAATTCGCCTTCGACGCAGTGTTGCAGTACTCTGCGAGTCTCATGGACAGGGATAGGGCATAGGAAACCGATAAGGTCGATTCTCCTGATTTTCCCTTCGTCCATGACATCGCCATAACGGAGTTACGCTTCAACCATACTAGTTCTTGGAGAACTTGAACTCCTGATGTTCCCATTTCTTCATGTATTCTATTGCTGTGATTTCGTCGGGAAGCATTTTCTCGCCCCTCATCTTGCTTCCATCCTCTGCATCCTTCCATCTCTCTATGAACTCCTCGTTAACCCAGTCGTCCATGAATAACGGCCTGATGTACGAGGATCTGCAGACTGCCCTCGTGTTCCCAAGATCGGCTGCTACCGTGTCTATCACTGCCAGCATAGTGGCCATCCTGTCCTTCTCATTTTGACCGGGTAGCTTCCCTGACTCTGCTAACTTTGCCAAGCCGTCAGTACCCTTGAGGAACCTCCCACACCATTCTATGTAGGGTGGGAAGCCGTCTTTCTCCGATCTCTTGACTGCTTCCTGATGTAGACCGGGTAGCTCACCAATCTCCTTCTCGCTAGCGTTGGAGACCATAGCAAGTCTAGCACCGGTCTTCCATGATGCAGCCCATGTTCTGAAGTCCTTGGCAGTGTACCCGCTGTTCTCCAACTTATCATTCAGGTATTCGTTGATATGTTCAGCCTTGACGTCGTAGTCGTTCCCCTTGTCATCCAGGTATCTGAAATTGTCCTGCTTCTTGTCCTTCCCGCCGACCTTTCCGGATTCTTCGATCAACTTGGCAATTTCAGGGTGCCTGATGTATATTTTCCAGTCCTTTCCTGATTTCCCGGTGAAACTCAACATTGCGTTTATCTTTGGCAGCGGATCCTTGTTCAGTTTCAGTACTCTCCATCCATCAATTATCGCCTTATCCCCCCTTACGTAGGAAACATGGCTCTCCTTGAGCGTCGTCAAGCCGTAGGATTCGTTCTCCATAGCATACTGATCGGACCCCACTCTTATGTGGTATCTGTCGATTAGCCATATTACCAAAGCGACCACTTTGTCCTTCCCCATTCCCTTGGTATCCAAGTCCGCCTCAATCTCCAGCCTAAGGCCATTCAATTCGGTCGCGAACTCGTCTATATTGGAATACTTGATTATGGATTTGTACTCTATCCACTTTGGGTGGTACCTGTACTGGAGTCTACCGTTTCCATCCTTTCCAGTTGCTTGGATGTGCCCTGAATCGTCCGAGCAGAACCAGACATCAGTCCATGCCGGGGGCACCGCCAGTGCGTTGAGGAAATCTATTCTGGCCTTGTCACCCAACCTTTTCCCGTTCGGTTGGAAGTATTCCCATGAGAAGGAAGGCTTGTCGCCCTTCTTCTCGGGAGGTATCTCTACCTTCTTCCTTGTTATCCCAGGCTTTTCCCTGTCGCTCAATTTCAGACCTGCTCCTTTGGCGGAAGCACCAGAGTCCTCTGTTTTCATGAATCTCAAATTGGCAATAGGCTTGAAGAGGTTTCGACGACCTATTCAGTGAACTGTGCCAGCAAAGTCTCCAGTGCTCTGATGTCATTCTCCAGCGTTTCCCTCTCCACTTTCCTCAAGTCACCCTCAGCTAGCCTCGCCTGCAGGACCTCCAGTTCAGCTCTAGCCGAATCTCTCTCTTCTTCCAGATCTGCCTCATCCTTCAGCATCTTGATTCTAGAAACATGCTGCCTTGTGGCCTTCATTCTCCTCATCCTCTCGCCCGCCTCTCCTTCTGGGAACGGACTTGGCTTGTCCTTCAGCTCCACTCCTACTGGGTATGGGATGCTGATCCCCTCCCTGCCAAACGCAATGTCAACTTCCCGGAGCAACCAATCGGTTGCTAGGAACTCTTCGCTGTAGTCGCTAATCCAGGCGTATAGCCGGTAGTTCTTGGAGAAGTCAGCTAGCTCTCTCAGAAGGACCCTTGGAGGTGGGTCGTCCTCCACCAGTGGACACTTCTTCGCCACATCCATTATCACCTGCTTGACATGTGCAGAGCGCTCATCGTAGTCCACCCCTATATCGAGCGTCAGAGTTACCCTAGAGCCCAAGCCATCGCCACCGCCTCTTGCATAATTGGTTATCGTGGAGTCCACGAGTCTGTTGTTAGGAATCACGACCAGCTCCTCAGTGAGGGTCAAAATCTTCGTTGACAGGATTCCGACTGACATGACAGTCCCAGTCACCCCTTCCACGAGGATCCTATCCCCTACTTCGAATGGTTGGTCCACTGCTAGCATGAATGAGTTCAACATGTTTCCAAGCGTCTGCTGGACCGCCAGCCCAATGATTAGCGAGAAAACCGCCAGAGACGCGAGAATACCTAGCAGCTCTATCCCAACCTCCTGTAGGGCCAGGTATATCCCCATGAATCCGACAATCCCCCTTGACGCGAACGTTAGAAGTGGGTTCCCACCAGTCACTGTGACGCTCTTGTTGGTGTTGTACCTCTCCATTGCAGCGGGCACTATGAATTTGATCGCAACGCTGATGATGGATGCAGAGAGGAGTATGTATATCGCGGAGAAGTATGGGGCTACGGCGGTGTAGAGTCCGTCATTTCTCCCCAACGTCCACATCATCGTCACCTCCACTCCTGCCATCAGAACGAAGACGTAGACCCGATTGAATAGGGGGTCAAGGATCTCGTTATCCCACTCTGCCTCTGTCCTTCTCACAACCCTCCATGCTGCCTTCAGTAGGATGTATCTGGTGAAAATAAGGGCAAACAGCGTAATTCCCAGCGAGACTCCAATCTGTGCAATTACTCCGATATCCTCTATTTCATCGAGTAACTCGGCCAGAGTGGAAAATCCTTCTGTAATCGGGTCAGCCATCCACTTGCCTCCAACCGTCCATGTATCAAATGCTTATCGTATCAGGCGCTTTGCCTGGAGGACCCATTCATCCCTATCAATTCTGCCGGGTCCTAGGCCTATTGCCCTGTTCACCTCTTCCGAGATTTCATCTGTCATGCTCGCTATCTGTGATATCTTGTATATCCCGATTCCATTCAACTTCTTCTCTACAGATCTCCCAATTCCGTCTATCTGCTGGAGGTTGTCCCGATCGTCCTCGGATCCGAATCCAATCACTGAGAAGTCTATTCCAGGATCGTCTTCCTGCTTCCTCTCAGTAGACGAATCTGAACTGATATTGCTTAGGAGCTCCGCAGCCTTCTCCTTTCTCCTTTCGATCTCCATCCTCTTCTCTTCCTCTTGCTCCTTTTTCCTCAATTCCTCTCTGGCCTGTTCCATGAGGTCGTTCTGGGCAATTGTCGTGCTGTCCCGCTCTACAGTTCGGGAGACTTCACCCCCATCTGCTTGACTCACCAGTGCTCTGGCCTGCATCGCCCACTCGTCTCTCTTTATCCTTCCAGGGAAGAACTCTATTGCCTCGTTTATCTTGTCCTCCAGGTCTGAGTTCATTCGCGATATCTGTGCGAAAGTGTAGATGCCTAGTGCGTTCAACTTCTCTTCGATAAACGGGCCAACGCCCTTGATTTCCTGAAGTTGATCTTTCTGATCCGCTGTTGCGAATCCTAGTACTCCGAAGTCGATGTCCTTCGACTTCTCTGCAACCCTGAGTAGGGCAGTCTCCTTCTTTTTGGTCTCTGCATCTAGCTCTTCAAGCTTGGACTTCCTATCCTCAAGCTCCTTTTCCATGGCTGCGAACCTCTCCGCAGCCTGATCCCGAGCGACCTGGTTCTCCTTCTCTTCCAGATCCATCTGGCGCTTCCTCTCTACGGCCCTCTTCCTCAGCTTCTCCTTTGCCTCCATTGCCTTAATCTCCGCCTCACGCTCGAATTCAGCAGCCTTTCTTGCTGCCTCTCGCTCGACTTTAGCTGCCCTCTCTTGGGCCTCTCTCTGAAGTTTTTCGGCCCTTTCCTGGGCTTCCCTCTCGATTCTCTCCGCCTCTTCCTCTGCTGCCCTCTTGGCGGCCTCTTCCTCTATCCTGCGCGCCTCTTCCTCAGCTCTCCTCTCTTCTGCCTTCTTTCTGAGCATCGCCCTAAGCTCGGCGGCCTCTTCCTCAGCCTTCCTCTCCTCCTCTGCAGCTTCCTCGGCCTCTATCCTACTCCTCTCTTCTTCCTCGAGCCTCTTCTCACGCGCTTCTCTTTCCAGGCGCTCGCTATCTTTTCTACGGGCCTCTCTCTCTGCTTCGGCCTGCTTCCTCTCCGCCTCCCTCCGGGCCTCCTCGGCCTTCAAGACAGCCTCCTCGGCTGCAGCGGCTCGCTCCTGAGCATCCTTCTCCACCTCTGCGACCTTTGTCTTCAGGTCTTTCTGCATCTCCGCTGCCTTCTTCTTGGCATCGATCTCTGCCTTCGCGACCCTTTCCTCGGCTGCCTTCTCCATCTCAGAGGCCTTCCTCCTCGCCTCTCTCTCGATTCTCCTAGCCCTCTTCTTTGCGATCTCCTCTTCGGGGGTGTCTCGATGCACCTCCACCTCTACGGCCCACTGGAAGTATACCGTGGCCTTTCCTAGTCTGATGAGCCCCACGTATTCAGTGGTCTCTGTGGTTTCTCCGTTGTCGCTAAACTCCAGCCTGAACTCCAGATTCCCTCTCGAGTTTGACTTCTTCGATTTCATGCTGAACCGGGTCCCGTTCTCCTCGGATGACATATCGGTGAAGTCGCAGTCGAGCCTGGGCGTTATGTTGGAAACCTGGATGACCTCGTGGCTCCTGGCGAACGAGCCCCTTCTAATCCCCTTCACCGGCATCAGGACGTACGGGTCGTCATATTCCCCCGTACCTTTTTGCCAACCTAACTCCGTGGTAGTGTACTCTGGCTCCGGGCCAAGTATCTCCTCTTCCCTGACTGCGAAGGGATTGATTACCCATAGGAGCAATAGCAGAAGTAGGAGTATCGGGAAGCAGCATATCCAGAGTATCCTTACGGCATCTGGTACGTATTCCTCCAGTAGGTTGCAAACCCCATCCCCATCATCGTCCTCCGGAACCGACAGGTTGTCCTTCGGGTTCGTCGCACAACTGGTCTCATTGAGGTCAGGCCAACCGTCGTTGTCGTCATCCAGGTCCTCCTCCAATTCGAAGGTGCAGTTCGCAGAGTCAGTGAGGTACTTGCAGGTCAACTCGTCGGGCATGGTGTCGTTGTCCGTGTCGTCCCATGCGGTGGGGTCCTTGGGGAATCTATCAATCACGTCCCCTATGTTGTCCCCGTCATCGTCCTCGTCGATATGGCTGCACAATCCGTCCAGGTCGATGTCCTCTGGGACTGATAATGGGTCGAGAGGGTTCGTGTTGCATTCCAACTCGACTAGATCAGGCCACCCGTCCCCGTCCTCATCGGCATTGTCATCAATCGGCATGAAGACGTCAAAGTCCACTCTGTAGGAGAAATCCCACTGGGAGTTCTCGGCGGTGAACCTGTGAGAGTACTCCAGAAGCATGTGATTGAATGGCTCCTCTGGCGTGCCTGAGATGACTCCGGTGCTGTTGTCAAGGACTAGGCCCTTCGGTAGGTCTGGAATCACTGTGAACAGGAGTACACCTCCGCTGTTGGGGGCGATTAGTGGATGCAGTGGTTCCATTTCCTCCCCCACAGTGAGCATCAGCTTGTCATTCGGGTAGAAGAAGACGATAGGCGAGTCATCGAAATCGTCCAACGGGTCGCACAGCCAGTCCCCATCGTGATCCTGCGGACTCTCGACGATGTACAGCGGGTCTGTTCCGCACTCTATCTCCAATGTGTCGTTCCAACCGTCACCGTCATCATCCGGATCAAACAAATCCGGCACCCCATCCTCGTCGGTGTCCAAAAGGCTGGCTGTGATCGTGATTTGGAAGGTATCCAGGAACAGAGAGTTGCTACCTGTTACGGTGTAGATGGTATCGTTCATCTCAACTGCAATGATTCCAGTGAGTAGTCCGTTTGTTTCATTGAAATCTAAACCATCGGGAGCCGAGGGGGATATGGACCAGGAAGATACGTTCCCTCCGAATATCTGTGGCTCCAAGTACACCTCGTCCAGATTGGTGGTTAGATTGAGGAACTCGTCAAGGTAGATCAGGTCGAAGTCGTCCTCGTCGGGATCAGG
>JAPOKZ010000020.1:0-18429 GCA_029977385.1 Methanobacteriota archaeon | reverse complement strand
GTTCTGAATCCCCTTTGTATCATTGACTAGAACTGTGGTGGCATTGATTGCGTATATCTTTCTCATCAAATCCTTATCCATTCCAAGCTCGCCGAACTTATTTCCTACCTCCTTTGCATCCTTGGTCCTGACTGGCCCGTCTCCCAGATCGCCCTCCCTTAGTGCAGTAATGACGTTCTCAGGGAGTTGCTCCACCTCAACATAGAATCTGTTGTGCCTATTGGGAGACTTGCCCTCGAAAGGCCTACCCTTGTTATCGGATCCTATTGACTCCCTGTAAACCACTATCGGGTTACTCTGGTTGACCTTGATACCCTGTTCCTCCTCTAGTCGATAAATCGTTATTTCAAGGTGAAGTTCCCCCATTCCCGAGAGTAGTGCCTCTCCAGTCTCATGATTTGTGTCTACGGACAGGGATGCGTCTGATTTGGCCAAACTTCGTAGCGCCCCGATGAATTTTGGGAGATCCTTCATTGATTTTGGCTCAATAGCCACAGTTACAACTGGTTCTGAGTAGTGCCTGATTGCCTCGAATGGCGTCTCGTCCTTGTCCCTTGTAATCGTTACACCTGCAGCAGCGCTCCTCACACCGGTCAATGCAGCGATGTTTCCTGCTGATACCCCGGGAACCTGGATTCTGTCACCACCTACCATCATGCTGACCTGCTGGACTCTCTCGGCCTTTCCAGCTCCACTCGCCCAAACTGTCTCTCCCTGCTTTATTGTGCCTGAATATACTCTTCCAACTGCTACCTCGCCTGCATGAGGGTCCATCCAAATCTTGGTTATCATCAGTGATAGTGGACCATCTGCGTCGCAGTTAGTCATTGTCTTGCCTACTTCTGAATCAAGATCGCCCTGCCAGATATTTGGAATCCTGTATTCCTGAGCAACCAACGGTGATGGTAGTTTTTCCACTGCCATATCTAGTAAGACTTCGTGGACTGGTGCCTTCTTGGCTAGTTCTTTCTGTTGCTCATTGTTACAGTACTCGAAAATCTCGGGGAAGTTTACGCCGGTCTTCTGCATGAACGGGACTGTGATGCCCCAATTGTGGTATGCAGAACCGAAAGCAACTGTGCCCTTCGCAACGTCAACTTGCCAATCAGACTTGTGCTGTTCGGGCGCGAAGGTCCTAATCAGATCGTTTACCTTGATAATCTGCTTTTGGAATCTTGCCATCATATCCTCAGGGGTTACCTGGAGCTCGTTGATTAGGCGATCTACCTTGTTGATGAAGAGGACTGGTCGCACTTTCTCCTTCAGGGCCTGCCTGACCACGGTCTCGGTTTGGGGCATTGCTCCTTCTACAGCGCAGGTAAGAATGATGCAACCATCTACGGCTCTCATCGCCCGAGTTACGTCGCCTCCAAAATCTACGTGACCGGGTGTGTCAATCAGGTTGATCAGATAGTCATCACCATCCACTCCGTGCACCATGGATGCACTGGCGGCGTTGATTGTGATACCTCGGGCGCTTTCTTGATCATCGAAGTCCAATACTCTCGATTTCCCGGCGAGCTCCTCGGACATCATTCCTGCCCCGGCAATCAGGTTGTCGGAGAGGGTGGTCTTTCCGTGATCAATGTGGGCAGCTATAGCGAGATTTCGGATTCTTTCTCGAATGTGCATTACCTCAGTTGCGCGCTTGATGTTGTCTTCCTTACGACCCATATCCTCACCTAGTTATTTTTCCGACCTGAAAACGGTTCATAAAGACAATTGAGTGGAGTAGAAGAAAGTAAGAGTTGTTTCGCTGATTGTCATCATCGGGCTGAAGCAGCTATCCTTTCTACCTCGTGTCTCTTTCCAACAGCAAAGGAGTTGACGTCTCCATCTGCAGCCTTTGTGAGTTCTGAAATGATGCCTTCCGTGAGGGACTTTTTACTCTTCATAGTTGCTGATGCGGCACCTATTGCAAGGTTCCTGAGGGCAACATCAAGCCTTCTACTAGGTGAAGAGTCGACAGCCTTTGGCTGGCTTACAGCACCAATCCTTACTCTGGTGGTCTCCTCGCATGGAGCCGCCTCTGTAATAGCATCAATGAACTTCTGAAGTGGATTTTCTCCACTCTTTGCATTTATTCTATCGAAGGCTTCGTCTAGGGACTTTGCACAGTACTGCTTCTTGCCGCTGTACTTCCCTGATCTCATGAGGTTATTGATGAACCGCTCAGTCACTGATAGGTCCTGTTTCCCGAACCACGCATTCGCATGGCGCCCTCCTGTGTGGGGCGCTCCAATCATCTTCAGATTGACGTATCTAGAAATTCCAGGATCGCTGCACACAACTTCACTAGCATCCCACTTGCCAAAAACCATAGTTCCTATACCGGCAATTGGGAGGGTTGGCTCCTCTTCTATTGCAGGTTCTTCAGTAATCTCGATGTCTTCTTCCATAGAAATTCCTCAGCGTACTGGCTTCTCCTTTCTTCCTCTGACCATCTCATCGAGAGATACTCCATTTACCTTGATTACCTTGTATCTAACTCCGGGGAGGTCACCGTAGGATCTACCCTTACTCCCGCCGATTCCCTCGACCATAACTTCGTCATGCTCGTCGATGAATGAAATTGCACCATCTCCGGGGGCAAACGCAGTAAGACGGTTTCCTGTTCTTATCAGGCTAATTTTCACTGCCTTCCTGATTGCAGAGTTAGGCTGCTTTGCCTCGAAACCTACTTTCTCGATGACTATCCCCTTTGCTTGGGGGCTTCCTCTCAGTGGGTCGTGCTTCAGAACTCCTCCCTGTTTTCTCTTGGCCTGTCTATTCCTGAACTTTCTCTCCTTCCACCTGTATCTCTTACGATCAGACTTCATCTTAGAACCTGAGAAAAGACCTCGTCCCAACTAATACACCTCGAAATGACGTCTCGGCGACCTGCGGTCCGTTTATGAGACTGACGGGTATCAAATGATGAATATCGACCCTCATTGCAGCAATAGAAGCCGAACATTCAAGCGACCTAATAGGCCGGAGTTAATCATGGGATTCAGAGATCTCGTTGATGGAAGTCGGACGGTCAAGGGCCCAGTTAGTGTAAATTATGACATGAAAGAGGAGTCTGAGTCATCGGGTAATATGCCTCTCCTTTTTAGTGAGATTATCGAGTCTCCAGGGCATAGAGCAACGATGAACATACTTACTCGACATAGGCTATGTGAAGCATTCGATGTTGAGCCGGGAGAGTTGATCGATATTCTTGCATGGGCAATGGAAAATCCTAGCGATACAGTACTGGTGGATGGCGATTCTGCTCCCGTATTGGAGAACAAAATGGAGGTTACTGACATTTCCACACTCCCCATACCTTGGCACTACAGAGAGGATGGCGGCAGGTACCAGTCTTCTTCCATAATTATCGCCCAATATGGCGGACAGAGGAATACCTCATTTCATAGGCAACTCTTGAAAGGCCCGGACAGGACAACCGTCAGACTAGTTCCCCGTCATCTAAGAACAATGGCCGATCAGGCTTTCGAGAACAATGAGGACGTCCCCATTGCGGTTGTAAACGGCCCTGACCCATTGGTTTTACTCGCTGCTGCAATGTCATTCAATGAGCCAATAGATGAGTTGCAGGTAGCTTCTGCTCTTCACGAGCGTTTGTATGGAGAAAAATTGAGGTTGGTGGAGTTACCTAACGGCGTTCAAGTCCCGGCAGAATCAGAATATGCCATGGAGGCAAGGATTACCACCAAATTGGATGACGAGGGGCCCTATGTGGACATAACAGGTACCGTTGACGATATCAGACAGGAGCCAGTAATCGAATATGACTCAATACGCCATAGAAACGAGCCGATATTCCATTCATTGATTCCTGCAGGAGTGGAACACATGACATTGATGGGGATGCCTAGGGCTCCAACTATCAAGACGGCTGTCTCAGAAGTAGTAACTTGCACCGATGTTTACCTAACGGATGGGGGGAGTGGTTGGCTTTCTTCGGTTGTTCAAATAATTCCTGAGAAATCTGGCGATAGCATGAGGGCCATTCATGCTGCACTTGACGGCCACAAGTCAATGAAACAGGTAATCGTAGTTGATACCGATATCGATGTAACAAATTCTTCCAGGGTAGAGTGGGCACTGATGACTCGGTGGCAGCCAGACAAAGATACGTTAATTCTATCCAACCAAAAGGGATCAAGTCTGGATCCTAGTCGTTCTTCGGATGGTACTACTGGCAAGATCGGTTTGGACGCAACAATAGAGCCCGGAGCTGACAGAACCCCGTTTGAATCTGTACTGTGAGTAGTCGAAATGGAAGAAGAGCATACTCTCACTGAGTCACTCCAACATCCCCGAAGAAGTCTTGGCAACAGATATAGAAGCCAAGCTGAGAAGTTCCTCAGGCTAGGTGAAGATTTAGGCAATCTATCTTGGGCTGAGCAGAGTGCGAAGCAGAGCATACTGTATGATTTTACGAATGAAGAAAACTGGAAGTTATTGATTAGAATTAAAGTTCTGATGCAAGACTCAGAGGGTGCTAGATCGGTTTTATCTGACCTATTTGCTGTTCTGGGAAGGGATCCGGAGCTGATGTCTCAATTATCTGAAATAGACATTGTTGCATCCTGCGAGGACCTACTAGAGGGGGCCTTCCTATCGGACCCTCTAGATCCTGACAAATGGTGGTCTGGGATTTGTGATAAGCCGGAAGAGCTGCGAGTCTTCTCAGAAAGACTCCGAGGTCTTGATATTTCTGATCAGAGATCGAATATCCTATATTCAAGAAGGCTCGAGAGACTAAGAAAGGGAGGTTACGAGGATGAGTTCCTCGAGCTTTCTAGGATTCTCCTATCCCAGAGGCCAACGAATCATGAATCGTGGGAGGAACTGGGGATGTTGTATGAGAGAAGGCAGGAATATGATGAGGCTTGGCTCTGCTATGACCAAGCCAATGCCGTTTATCCTCGATCTACCGCTAGGGAGAGGTTTAGAGAGAGAATGGAGTCGAGGGTAGGCGGAGTTACTGAAAATCCTTGGAGAGAGCCTTCGGTAAAAGACCGAACTCAATTTCTCCGGCGTCTTAGTATCCTTTCTAGAAAGGAATCTCATGAGGATGAAGTGCCATCTAAAGATGAGGAAAATCTAGAAATGTCAGATTTGGAAGCGCTCAGACAACAAGGAAGGGGTACCGAGGCCTTCTTCCTCGCAAGAAGGATGGCGGCGGAAGGAGTTGACGGGGCGAAAGAATTGGTAGAAGAGATACTGGGTGATTTAGATGGATAACAGAAAGTTCGTCGTTGTCCTTGCTTTGCCACAGCATACGGATGATTCCTGGATTATGGTGAAGAACAAGAGCAGGGGTTGGGAACTTCCTGGAGGCCATCTAAGTAGAGGTGAGTTGCCTGAGGAAGCAGCACTTAGGGAGTTGTATGAGGAGACTGGCATTCTTGGTACTGCGAAGTCGGTTGAAGGAGATTTGATACCTGGGGGATATGTTGTCCTAGTAAGAGTTGAAAGAGAGGTTAGTCCGGACCCATGGGTTTCTCTGGACGAGTCTATTGAGGAGGTAGGTTGGTGCCTTCAAGTTCCTGAGTCCTCTGCATGGGGCAAGGAGGAAGTACAGTCAGTTATCGATCATGACTGGAGCGCTTCAAGCAGTCTTGAGTCCTGAATTTCTTGTCTCCTCCCCTCTAACTCTGACTTCCATTTGGGCTCATTCAGTGCCTCACTAGCGTCAAGCACTAGTCCAAGATCATCTCTCTGAATTCCGGAGACGTCTATTAGAGCAACTGAGAGTATGATTTCGACGCACTCCCTGATATCATCTGGATTCGAGGGTACCGTTGTCATCCCTGGACTTTCTCGGGGCCTTGCATCTACTATTCTATCGTCCATGGTTGGGGATTCTGCGTCGATTTCATCCAATGCAATATCCAACCATTCCATAGCGCATACCACTGATTCGGAGGGCATTTCGGAAGATGAGAGTCTCCTCATAGCAATCCATAGGTGCCTCATTGCTGGCTCGAAGTCACCTATTGAAGCCAAGATCCTGCCTGATTCCAATCGAGATAGTCCAATTATTTCTGAAGGGTGCCCCCTGTCCGAGGAGATGTCAGAAAGAGTGACTAAGGACATCATCTGCTCGCCTTCGTTAAGATGCCATGCGGCCAAATTCAACAGCGAAACTCCGTGAAGTGGTGAGCCCGGGGCTACGGAAGCTAGACGATCAACACACCATCTCAGCTCCCCGCCTAAGTCTGTGTTTTCCGTTTCTCCGAGTAGGGCCCTCTCCATCCTAATCCATGCTTCTGTCTCGAAATCTCGCTCATCCAATCTTCTTGACTGGGCAAGGATATCCTCACTAAGTTTCAGAGCCTGTTCTTTTTTCCCTTCAGAAAGCAGGGACTTGAAGAGAAGTGAGTCTACAGAGGTGTCACTCTCACTCGAATTGGCTCCTGCCAAGAGTGTCACTCCCTCTCGAATTGTTCGGCCATTTCCTCGTAACTTGCCCTGATGCTTTCTTCCCTCTCCACCAATCTTGCTAGGTGATCTTTCAGAGCTTCTTCTGCTGACCTGAGTTCTTCTAGTAGTGTCTCCCTGTCATCTACTTCCAGAAGTATATTACCAAGAGAGCGGTAAACTGGCTTTGATGGATCTTGTGCGGCAAGTGACTCTATTGTGATGCCGTATTCAGAACACTGGGAAGAGATGGTCTGAATCTGCCCCCTAAGAGATTGGAGTTCCCGAGCAAGGGCCTGAATATCATCTACATTAGGTCTTGAGCTAATTTTTCTCACCTCTCGTGGCTTCCAAGGACTTGTCAGAGGCTATGAGGGCCCTCATTATTGAATTCCACCTTGCTCTGGCATCATTGAACGAGTCAGACTGTAGAGTAACTGAAATTTCGCCGTTTTTACTAGAAAATAGGGCCTCTGTAACAAGAGAAGATGAGAGGGAGCGGGTGTCGCTGTGCTCCAAAGTCAGTTTGAGTGAAACCGGATTATTCCTCTTCTGTCCCTTCATCTGAATCTCTCTCGGATAGTTTCCTTTCGAATTCCAAAGCTGCCTGTTGTGCGATAACCGCCATATCTGTTGCAGTAGCCCCTTCTAGTGATCTTCTGACTATCCTCTTGTTAGCATCGCTGGCTCTGGTGTAAGGCTCCCAAACTCCTCCAGAGAACGTATGGTTGCACTTTCTGCACTCCCATATTCCTGCAGCCTTCCTACGGACCTTGGGGTAATGGCAACTTGGACAGGTGTACTGCCTAGACTTCTTCGATATGGCGGAGCCTGCCCTCCTCCTGACGCTGACCCCGTACCTGGCTCCGAAACGAGCCGTTGCGCCTGCCTTCTGAGTCCTCTTTGCCATAATATAACCTACAATTCATCCACTATTTTTCTTAGTTTCTTTGTTCTTTCTATGGCATTATCCATGATTTCAGCGAACTCATCCGCTGAGAAAATTCCCTTTAGACCCTTCTGTAGAGAGTGGACATTGTTGTCGTCTCCGAGAGTGATGTGGATCCGCTCGTCACCACCAAGCTCTTCTCTAGCACAAGCATCGAATACGAACCTACCTCCTACTCGGTGATAGGAGCACATTATCGGAGTCTTGGAAACCGACAATGGATAGTCTTCTCCGACCTCAAATCTCTCTGCGGGCACAATGGCGTTCCTAAGAGCTACAATTCCAGCCAAGGCAAATGCGTCGAACAGGTTTCCGTCATCAGAGACGGCAAATAGGTCAAGAATTACCTGCCATGCCTTCTCTCCCGGAATAATGCACAATGAGTCTACATCAATGCAACCGGACTCTCTAATGCCCCTGTCTACAACTCTGCCTAGCTCTATTGACTCTGGGCTTGGAGGACCTGATTCCCAGTTCCTTCCTGCCACGGGTCTGACCTCAGCTGAACACATCAGCCCACCTTGATTGGGACGATCCGGGTATGGGGTCATAATCTGGAACTTGACACCTGCTAATACGATGGTGTCCCCCATTCTTACTCGTGCTGAACCCTCAGCTCTTGGAAGAATAGAGTGTTCGACCTCGAGATCACGCCCCTCCCATCTTCCTCTCCCATCTATTCTAGTATCTCTTTCTGCTAGTTCAGAAAGGTGAGATCTAAGGAGTTTGGGGACAATTGGGATTGTCATTGTGAATCACCACCATTCAGTGCTTCTACCATCAATTTGTGAATTTCTTGTGCGGCATCCATGTTATACTTCCAAGCTTCCTTGAATTCATCTTGCGACAGATCCCCATCCATCTGCAGGAATACTAATTCTCCCGAATTAGGCATTATCCCCATAGGCAGGTCAGCCTCGCCATAGTTATCCTCTTCTTTATTGAGATCACAAACAACCACATCATTGATCTTGCCGCTAGCTACACTGACTACTAAGTCGGTCATGGGTATTCCAGCATCTGCTAATGCTACAGAGGCAGCGGTTAGTCCTACACACCTTGTTCCAGCCTCGGCCGATACAATCTCAATGCTTATCCTAATCTTTGAACGTGGATAAAGCTCGAGAAGGACGACACTCTCAAGTGCGTCCTGAGTGACCTTACTGACCTCACGGCTTCGACGATTGAATCCAGGCCTCATGCGATCCGTGGTCGAAAACGGTGCCATGTTGTATGCGACATCAAGAACTGCACGATCTTGTCTCTGAATTTTCCTAGGATGGGCCTCCATCGGCCCGTAGACAGCGACGATTGCCTCATTCGTACCCCATGTCATTCTGCAAGATCCATCCGCTACAGGTACAACACCTGTTTCAATTGTGATAGGCCTGATGTCTCCCGGGCCTCTACCATCGACTCGAATCCCGTTTTCATCGATCATCTGAACGTCCCCGTAGCCTCCCATCAGTTTCCACCCCCTCTACTATCTCTGGAGATTTCAGATAGTCTATTGCGGACATCGAGTATCCCATCTATTTCTCCGTCTATCCACATCCTTCCATTGTCTGCCACAACGATGCGGCACTCCGTCTCTGCTTTCATCCTTCTGAGGGCCTCGCCCCCCTTTCCAATTAAAATTCCTAGCAAATGTGGGTCTATTTCTTCTACCACTCCAGAACGAATCTTCCTTAGGCCCATTCCCTTCATAGTGACCACACTTGAGTGTGTTTCCTCTACTTCCTGGATACGGCACAGTATGGCATCCCCGATATCCATCACAGATCTAGTGCCTCCGAAATCTACCTTTCCCGGTCCGAGGCTCATGGGGAGAATCGCATTAAACGGAGCACCTAATTCAATGAACCATAGATTGTTTGTACAACCTTCTATGTAACCAATTACAAGATCCCCGGGTCTCGGGATATATCTCGTATGCACGGGATCAATCGAGATTGACTTGCCCTTTTCCCTTAGCTTTCCTTGCTTTACTGCCTTGAGTCTGCCGGACATTACCAATACTCCATGTCCGGCCTCAAAGTCTTCTGAATCGCCCAGATCTTCACCGGGCACGACGAGGTTGTTCCCTCGCTTGTTTCCTTGCGGCCCTGCCGCACCATTCTTTTTTGACATATTATCGAGCCGCGCGACCGGCCCACCGTTCATAACCGTTGATGCTGTAGATTATTGTACAATCAGTCTAATTCCCTTACTTCTACGTCTGGCGAACGTGAAGCGACTTTGTCTATAATGTCATTTTTCATCCCACCCGGAACAGAGACTACGCAGGCCCAATTTCCATTACTCATCCATTCTTCCTTCTGTATTGAGTCTCTAAGCATCTGGCTGACCCCCCCATAGTCCTTACCTTGAACCATGAAGGCCAATCTTATAGTGATAAATTGAAGTGGGATTACGGGCCTTAGCAATTTTACTGCATCTTCTACCTGACTCTCTAAAGATTTGAAGGGGTCCACTGAGAATCTGATTTCATCTAGAGCGTTTTCTATCCTGGTTCTGGGATGGGGGAGTTTCGTTTTAGGATCTGTTGCAGTGGAGGCTATCTCATTGATTATCTGGCGTTTCTTTTCATCTATCAGGTTCTTTCTCTGAGAGGTAGTTAGCTGGATGCTGCCCTTTTCAAGTATGATACTAGCACAAATGGAAATATCGGATGTACCAAATGTTTTCTGGAGAGATTCTCCTGCTGGTCGTTCTCCCGCCCTGGCGTCGGACCAGACTTCTTCGATCGCTAGTAAATCTGAGATTTGCACTGACTCTTTATCTGATTTCCATTCCTCAACTAACAGAGGATCCACTAGAATCTCGTATCTACTTCCTCCCTTCTCAAGACGAGCTAGCACAGCATCATCGAGACTCACCATGATGTTCGATAAGGCCTTTGACTTATCATGGTGGGGTATCAGGACATCTTGCCAAGATGCTTGAGAGTGGCCTCTCTATCCAATTTCTGGTAACCGCCCTTATCGACGCAACCAATCTCTACTGTTTCTGGGTTCAGGTCCTCCTCCAAGGAGTCCCTTAGTGCCTCGAGACCCATCTTAATGGCTGCGTTCTGCGTCAGTCCCTTCTTCCACTTCTCCTCGAAGAAGTCTATCGCTGTCGCCTTTCCTCTACCTATTGCTCCAGCGTTGTAAGACTGATACGCACCAGAAGGATCGGTTTCGAAAAGATGTGCTCCTTCATCATCGAATCCGGCTATTAGTAGGGCCGTACCGAAAGGTCTCGCTCCACCGTACTGTGTGAAAGACTGCTTGTAGTCACACATCTTCTTGACCAAGGTGGAAACCGGAATTTTGTCCCCGAAAGTCATTCGATTCACCTGGCACTGAACTCTGGCCCTATCTACAAGTTGGCGAGCATCAGCCACCAGACCTGATGTGGTTATTCCGATATGGTTGTCTATTTCGTACATCTTCTCAATAGAGTCCGTGATAACCAATTTACTCTGGACTCTTTTGTCCACAATCAAGACTACTCCATCTTTGTACACTAATCCTACTGTAGTCGTGCCCCTTTTGACGGATTCACGCGCATACTCGACCTGGTATAATCTGCCGTCTGGGGAGAAAACAGAGACGCCAGTGTCATATCCTCGCCCACTTGTCTGCATTGTAATCGTACCTTTGACTTAAGGGGCTCTTATCAACATTGGTCGTCGGAAGACTCAATCGGAGAACCATTGTGAAGGAAATAGTAGGTGGGATCGTGAGAGTAGCAGTTCTTGCTTCAGGAGGGAAGGACTCCACGTATGCTTCATGGTGGGCACAACTTCAGGGATGGGATGTCGTTTCACTGGTCACAGTCCTAGTAAGAGGTGATGATTCGATGATGTTCCAATTGCAAAACACTTGGATTTCTGCATTTCAGGCTTCATCGATGGGAATCCCCTGGAGGCCCGTAATTTCATCTGGAGAGGCGGAGAAGGAGGTGATTGATTTGGAGAAGTCAATAAATTCAGAAGTTGTTGATTTTGATGATAATGAGTTGGCATTCCCTCCTGGAATAGAGGCCCCCGATGATTTGGTGATACACTCTGGAGCTTTGGAAATAGACGCCTTGGTAGTAGGTGCACTACGTTCGGACTACCAGAAGACCCGGATAGAGAGGATGTGTCAGAGACTAGGGATTGCATCATTCTGTCCGATATGGCATAAAGACTCTAGAGAACATATGCAGTCACTTCTAGATCATGGATTCGGAGTGATTTTTACATCAGTTTCTACAGAAGGAATGAATGAGGATTGGATAGGAAGGACCCTAGAAAGAGAGTCCTTGAATGACCTGATAGCTCTCTCCCTAAGATATCGATTCAACTTGGATGGAGAGGGGGGTGAGTTCGAAACGATCGTAGTTAGTGCTCCGCACATGAAAAGAGACGTAGTAGTCGAAGGAGATGTAGTCTGGAGTGGTTCTAGAGGTTCATTGGAGTTGCATTCATGCAAACTTTCTTGAAATCGCTATACTCAAACAGGAGACCATTGTCGGACGTCTCGTAGTTATGCCAGTTTCCCCTTTGGATTACAGGTATGGAAGAGAGATTGCCAAGGAAATCTGGTCTAGGGAAGGAAGGCATGCAAGATCTCTAGAAGTCGAGAGAGCACTAATTTGGGCACACAGTAAGATGGGCAGGGTTTCCCCGGAGGATTATGATGCCGTTGCGGAGATCTCTGACCCAGGAATTGTTACTGCAGATAGGGTAGATGAATTAGAGGCGGAGACTAAGCATGACATTATGGCTCTGACAAAGGCCATGGCTGAGGCTGCCGGGGACGCTGGGTGGTGTATACACCTCGGGGCCACTAGTAATGACATTGTGGACTCAGCTGTAGCGCTGCAGATAAAGGACAGCATAGAGATTCAGAGAGTTTCCCTGAAAGAATTGATTCTGAAGATGTGTGAAATGGCTGAGAGGGAGTCTGCAACAGTAATGCTCGGGAGAACACACGGGCAGGCGGCGGTGCCAATCACATTCGGTCTGAAGGTTGCCGTGTGGGTCGACGAGATGAGGCGCCACATGGTTAGGCTAGAAGAAATTAGACCTAGGTGCATAACTGGGAAGTTCCTAGGCGCAGTAGGAACTGGAGCCGCACAGGGAGAGAGGGCGCTGGAATTGCAGAGTCTGATTCTGGAAGAGTTGGATTTGGAAGTACCAGTTGCAACCACTCAGGTTGTTGGAAGGGACAGATACATCGAATGGGTAGGATGGATGGCTAATGTCGCTACAAGTATTGAGAAGATACTACAGGAGGTGAGGAACCTTCAGAGGACCGAAATAGGAGAGGTTGCTGAGGCGTTTGACTCAAAGAAGCAGGTTGGTTCGTCCACGATGGCTCATAAGAAGAATCCCATTACTGCAGAGAATGCATGTGGTCTCGCCAGGATAGTTCGATCAATGATCATACCATCTTACGAAAATGCACTTTTGTGGCACGAGAGGGACTTGGCAAACTCCTCGAGCGAGAGGTTCACTCTCTCACATTCGATGATTCTGCTTGATGACGTTATTTCAAAATGCAATAAGGTACTTTCTGGATTAGTTGTAGACAGAGATAGAATGAGGAAGAACATAGAAGATCAGAAGGGACTTATCATGGCAGAAAAGGTAATGCTCGAGCTCGTAAATCGTGGGATGCCCAGAGATCGTGCTCATGAAGAGTTGAGGTCGGCATCCATGAAGGCAGTAGAATCTGGTTCAAATCTAGAAGAGGTCTGCAGAAATTCTGATGAAATAATGCAGTTGTTTGATGAAGAAGAAGTCGCTGACCTATTCGCTCCTGAGTCTCATCTTGGCTCATCGGAAGAAATCGTATCTAACTCGGTTACTTTGGCTAGAGAGCAATGCTCAGAATAATGATGGCAATAATAGTAAAACTGCCGTAATTGAAGACACGGCAATAAGAAGCAGAATCATGGCATGGGGGCCAAACTGGTTGGCGTCATCGAGAGCCACATTCAGAAATCCTTCTTCCATAACACCTGAAATGATTGAGGATTCAGAATGATTGAACTCCGGAGGGGGTCTCCTCGGAATCCTCTCAGTAGGGCCGTCTTGCCTCACAGTAATCACTCGGAGCAGATTCGTAATTATCATTGCCCCTATTCGTCTTCTATAGCTGAGAATCCAGCCTTTTCCAGAAGATAGTCCATATCCTCGAGAGCTTCCGAGTCTGGCTTGGAGAGGGATCCAGGATCCTTAGCATCCCCGCTGTAGTCATCCTCGCCTTCTAAGACGTATTTCAATCTACGATTTCGGATAACTAGGATCGTACGGACGAGTGAAATGGATATCCCCCCCATTACTAGTATGAGGAATAACTCTGTCTCAAGAACCATAATTCGGATACTCCATAGTGTTTCAGTTAGTTCCTGGCAGGCCTAGAGATAGTGGCCTTGAAAGATGCCTTCGATTGGAAGGGGTTGGCTCTAGCCAAATTCCTGAAGTGGGATCGTGAATATCATCAAAATTTTTTGAATACCATGTTTTTTTCTCCTTTCTTCCACAAGATACGCATCTAAGCCCCTGATTACGGCCGGAGCTTCTCATTGTCCTACTACAGCACATGGGCCTACTGAAAATCCTAGGGACGGCGGAGTCCACCCTCAAGCGTTCCAGATGTATCGAACTATCAGGTGAATGGAGGCCTACCCAACTGATTATGTCCCCTGGTTTCAGATTTCTGAGAAGTCTGTTCACGGGGCCACCTTCATGGAAAGCAACAAGACTGAGAGATTGGCCACCAGAGAAAACAGAAATGTAGGCATGACCCCCTCTCGTCTCACTAGGTTTACAAATAACTGAACCAGATTGAATTGATTCGATGTGGTCATCGCTAACCTGGTTAGAACGATGGATTGCATATGACTTGCAACCCTCTACATCATTTTCCGATTGAAGCCAGATATGTGCATCTTCTACCTCGGAAGAAGAAGAACCTCGAATCCCATATAGAACGGGGCATGGAGTCCTAGGTGCAATCAGTCCCTTGTCCTTCGTTGGATCCCTGTTTAGGAAAGTCCCCGGGAATCGAGAACTCAGTTGGGACACTGATTTTTGCGAAACACTCCTTTCAGTGCCTATCAACGGTTCTTCTCTCCAAGCAAT
This sequence comes from Methanobacteriota archaeon, assembly GCA_029977385.1. GTDB lineage: Archaea > Thermoplasmatota > Poseidoniia > Poseidoniales > Thalassarchaeaceae > UBA36. The sequence goes on along the minus strand of JAPOKZ010000020.1, from coordinate 3,940 downwards.
TAGCTCCCACGATGAGTGTGAGCTGCTCTCCCAAGATATTGCTGCGCACGCGCCTACGACGCCAGAAATTTCATCCGTCAGAAAAAGGATAGTACCGGCATTTTCAGCTTCTTGCAGAATATATTCTGGTTCCACTTGACCCCTGACTGCATCCCAGTACCAATTATCTGGAGTTTTATCGTACGAAATAGCTAGACACGGCGATATTGGAATCTTCGAGGGCGGGTAGTCAGCGATCTTAGATATCAGCCTCTCAAACCAACTATTGCAAATTTTCTTTAGTATCGATTCGCCTTTATCTGGGATGTCGAGGATGGCGCCAAGTGCGCCGTTTCCTCTTGTCCTCCTCTGGGCGAAAGGCCACAGTCTGACGAGCCTCCTCTCGATTATTTCGCATTTCAATCCTTCTTGGATTTCTGAAAGTAATTCATCAAAACTAGAAGTTGTACATCCCACTTCAGTATGATCTGTATCATCAAGACCGAGTCGACATCTCAATTTTGACCCTCCGTATTTGGAGGGACAATCATGTGAATAACCCCTGCTATACCAATTTCGGGATCACACTGGATTGCCCTCACCCCGAATATTTCTGCCGCCAGAATGTCTGATTCGCGGTCCCCCACCAGTATAGAATCCTGCTCACTAGGACGATCATGCCAGTCTTTTCCGAATGAGATGGAGGATGGCTGGCTTGGATTGATTTGCGAGTTCTCGATTAACTGCCTTCCAGCCTCTAACATTCCGGGCCTTGGTTTTCTCGCCCATGCCCCTTGGTTGGGAGGATATGGGCTGTATAGAATCAGGTCAATCTGTGCATCCTTGTCCTCATCGAGCAATTGCTCTTGCAAGCTGTCGTGTATTTGCGATAGGGCGTCGTGCCCCCATAGCCCCCTGCCCACCGGGGACTGATTGGTGACTACACATACTCTGAACCCATTTCTCCTTAGGAGACCTACTGCAACTCCGGCCCCTGGTAGCAATTTCAGCTCATTTGGACTATTGACATAGCCCTCCCTCCACCTATTCAACACGCCGTCCCTATCGAGATAGGCGATTTTTCCATGCCAAGAAGCGTTTTCTGGTAGATTGGGGAGTGTCAACGGCCCTTCTAGCGGAGATCTATGCCTGTGGGGCGGCAGCATTTTGATCACAGACCATTATTTGCCTTGACAGCCTCTTTAATGATATGGTTGATCACTAATTGAGCGTCTTCGATTCTCTCCATAGACTCTGATTGAACGAGAATCGTTAGATCTGCTATTTCTGCGAGTTTGCCTCCGCCCATACCACGATAGTTTCCGGTGATTGCAACTGTTCTGCACCCATTGTCTTTGGAGTACTCTATCCCGTTAATCACATTGGCAGAGTTTCCTGAACCGCTGAATCCAATTACCACATCCCCCGGAGAAGTAAATGTCGATAGTTGGCCGACAAAAATATTCTCGAAGTCAGTATCGTTTGCCCATGCAGTCAGCGCAGGAGAATTGTCGACGTGGGAAATGGTCCTCAGGGACAGTTCCTTGGACCAATCTCCTGCACTATGGGAGGGGGTGCCTGCGCTACCGCCATTTCCGATGAAGTGAACGGTTGATCCTTGCGACCTTGCAGTCTCAATAATTTCCCACAGTTTCTCCATACTGGAGAATGGCAGATTTGCCAATGTCTCCGTGAGGGAGGATGTGTATGACTCAGCGAATTCTGTGAAGTTGAAACCCATTTCTATGTAACCGGGTGGGGGCATCATATTTACGGGTTAATGAAAGCAACGAGAGCATGGAGGACCCGGTGACATCGTTGGTAGGGTCTCTCGCGATATTAATTGGAGTCTCGGATGTCACGATGCAACTGATGATCGGGGCAATCGGATTGATTCTAATGTCAATCTCATTTCACAGTAATTCTGATGGAAAATCTAGAGCCTTTGCGGTTGCTTCTTGGCCACTTATCGGACTTTTCTTCTACCTATACTGTGGTTATTTTGTAGAGATAGCAGATCCAGTCTTGATAGTTATGACAGCGGCTGCATTGCCCGTTGGAATAGCGATTTCTTTCTGGGAGTTGAGAATAGGAGATGATGATAATGATACTAGGACATGGATGAGGGGTTTTGTTGTATGGTCAATGGTCCCTTACTACCTAGTTTTCGGAGTTCCATATCTGAATATGGCATTCGTTCAGTTCACAGCAGTCAGCGCAGATTTGATGCTAGATTTTGTAGGAATAGGTGGGTATGAGATAGGTCCAATGATGATTGAGAGGCATGAGAAGCCAGCAATTCCTGTCTCGGAATGGGAGGGGAACAGGTTCATCCTAAGTGAGCCCCTGGGAGAGGGGGGCTTTTACGCGCCCATGGTAAATAAGAATGGAGAGTCAGTGGTAGCATTCATTCTTGCATGTTCGGCATTACAATCTATGGCGGTATTCATAGGGGCCATAGTAGCGCTAAATTCAGTACACTGGAAGAGGAGGGCTAGAGCTCTTTTTATCGCCATTCCAACGATTCATATTCTAAATGTTTTCAGAAATGCGGGAATAGTCTGGCTTACAGATACATATCCAGAATGGAGTCTTTCGGGAATAGGAATTTTTGATTTCGCCCATAGTTATGCTGCCAAGGTAGCTAGCCTATTCGCGATGTTCCTCATGGCAATTGCTCTTTTCGATCTTCTACCAGAACTTCACCGCCATATCATGAGAATACTCAGGCCGCTGGGGTTCAGGGAAAGGGCGAGATTGCCCTCAGACAATTCTTGAACGGATCCTATTGAATAGCTTCCCAGAAAGTGGCATATCATGCTCCCATGCGAACTCTTTCATCACCCTAATAGCTTCTTTTTCTAATTCGGAGTCGCCTACGAAGTCAGTGAGTTCTATCTTGTCGTTCCTAGTGTTTGCTTTGAATGCCGCAATCGGCTCCTCTTTGTGGAAAACTAGGTAGGCGGAGCCAAAACCAAACCTCTCCCTGAGTATACTTCCGAAATAGTGGATAAGCGGATCCGAGGGAGGAATTACCAGGTCCCTGGTCCGACCAATCTTTCCCATGCCCTCAAGCATGTCCATCCTGCCCCAGCATATGTCCTGCAAGTCATCTACAAGGAATCCCTTGATTAGTGTCCCGTCGTCCTCGAAATCATGCATGACATCGCTAATCTCCTCGGGGGTAAATGATGCACCAGCAAGCCTCTCTACCTGCTTAAGGGTGATTACAGGGTAGTCCTCGACTAAGTTTCTCAGATATTTGCGCTTGGTTTCCCACAAGTCTACATTTCGCAATGGTTCCACTGTCCTGAACCCGCCTCTGTAGTCTTGTATCAGGTGTCCGCTCCTAACCAGTGGAGAGACGAGTTTCCTAAACTCCGATCTAGACATAGCATTCCTCTCCATGTACAAGTCCGGGTCATTTGTATCCCTGAAGAATTGGAGTATCTCCTCGTCCTCAGATTCAGTTGGAACGTTTCTAATGGAAAGAAGGCGTTGGAAGTGCTGGTATCGAGCCCAGACTAGATGGCCTCGGAGGTTAGACCCTTGGTGCAACTGGTGTGCGGCGACCATTGAGTCTAGGTTGACTCTGAACATCTCACATCTGCCCCTCAGTGAGAAATCGTCACGCAATTCGATGGAGTTCTCCAAAGCAAGAGTCTCGTTCTCCCATCTACTATTCTGGTGTATAGAATGGTGGAAGAATAGTAATCTATTGATCTCCTTCCTTGTTCTTGGTTCGACCACACCCCCTCTGATGTACCTCTCGCCGTCCCCCATGGATGAGAAGCCTAGTTCTGACAGAATCTGCTGGATATTTTCATCGCAATCATGAACTGGGACCCCATTGAATGCATGAAGCACCGAGACATCGATCAGTCTGTCCCTGTAGTTCTCAAGTAGTTCTGCAAAGGTCTCCTTGAAATCGTCTAGGTAGGAGTGGGGGATGTTGATGTCC
>JAPOKZ010000003.1:0-58553 GCA_029977385.1 Methanobacteriota archaeon | reverse complement strand
GAAAAGAATCTTCGGAGTCTCAGAACTAGTGCTGTATAGATTGGCCACACTAAGTGCCGATGCTAGAGCTGCAGCGGTCTTTCCTATCCCGGTAGGGGCTGAAGCAAGAAGGAAACCTCCATCCCTCAGAACCTTGACTCCATCAGAAATCATCGCTATCTGCGACTCTCTAGGAGAGTCATGAGCAAAGAATAGCCCACCTTTCTCCATTTTTCCTAATGGCATGAAGTCCTACTGGATAATAGGCCGTCCATAAGTTTGCATCCTAATTCAGCATTTCATTCAGGTAGAGTGGGGTTGCCCCGCACGAAGCGTGCGGGACGGTGTGTGTGTGTTGAGAGCTATCTTCGTTCTGCTTTCCTAAGTGCCCTGGGGGCGTCTTTGGAGTCATATCCTACAGCGTTGCTTAGTTTCCTCGCTCTGTCTCTGATCTTCCTAAGACCAGTCTCGAACCCGGAGGTCCCGTTTGATTTGTGGTTGGGGAGGCGGACATGCCGCCTCCCCGATTTCTGTACGTGCATCCCAACATCGTCCATATCTCTCTCACTCCTAAGTGTTTGACTCGTCATCGTGTCTGGAGAGCAACTCATCCATGCGTCTCCTCAATAGGTCCACAACTGTGGCTCCCTCGATCATCTCCTTACGGATCATTTCCCTAGCGGATTGTCTTAGAACAACATCTGCGGGCTCTCCGACTATCTTGCAATAGTCCCTTAGCCTGACAGTAAGGTCAGGACCCAAGTCGACCTCTACCCTGTCTCCCTTGCCAGGAAGCGGTGTAGCTAGCATTCTCCTTACAGCTTCCCGGATTACATCAGATCGATTCCTCATACCATCGAATCCGACCAATCTGTCTAGTTCCAGGAGGTGATCCTCTGGTATCCTTAGCGAGACCATTGGACTGTTGCCGGCCACCTACTTGTCCCTCCTGAGTCTGCGAGAGGAGCGTGTAGGATATAATTGTATTGCAATTGAAATGCAATTGAATTACAATTAGCCTTTTTTGGAATACTCCGTTTCCGTATGGAAACGAGCGATTCAAGGCACATGACTGCTCGGCATTCTCTGTGATACTGTGAAAGTCATCAATGATTCAATACACGGCCAATTCAAGTTGGACGGGGTGACAAAGGATCTTCTTTCAACACCCGAGATGAATAAACTCAGTCACATTAAGCAACTGGGGCTCGCACACTTGGTATTCCCGGGGGCGCATCACACTAGGTTCGAACACTCTTTGGGTGCCTCCCATATCGCTGGAAGGATGGCCGATTCTCTTCAAATGGAGGACTTAGACAAGGATACTCTGCAAGTCGCGGCCATGTTGCACGATGTGGGACATGGCCCCTATTCCCATACACTTGAGCACATCCTTGCAGACAGAGGGGGACTTGATCACATGGAGGTGACCAAGGGAATAATCCTCGGTGAATATGACGTCATAGTAGAAGGCGAAGGGGAATCTTTGGATGATAGGAAGTCCATTCCTGAGATATTGGAGGACAGAGGCCTAGACCCAAAACTCGTCTCTTCGTTAATCACCGGCCCAGATGCATCTGGTACTGAGAGGTCATTGCTTAGTTGGTCAGAGGGACAATCTGATTTTTCAGGAGAGGATAGGACCCTTGCTCTACTCGTTCATGGACCAGTGGATTGCGATCAGTTAGACTATCTTCTTAGGGACTCTCACTTTACTGGAGTCAAGCATGGAGTTGTGGATCATAATCGTTTGATAGAGTGCTTGAGAAGTCAGAGCGGAGACATAGTTGTAGAACAAGGGGGACTATCTTCTCTGGAGGGGATGCTAGTAGCTAGGGGGCTGATGTACAGTGCTGTTTACTTTCACAGGGTAACAAGAGTGACTGAAGTGATGCTTTCAAGAGCCGTGGAGAGGGCAGGAGAAGCACTACCTAATTCTTTAGATTTGCAGAGGAGGGTAGATGCAGAGATATGGGCGGAATTGGACAAGGTTGGAGGTTTCTCAAGGGACATGGTTACTAGACTCAAGTACAGAAATCTCCTGAAAGTTTGCCTAAGTAGGAGAAAGGACGACCTGACTCAAGAGCAGGTAGAAAGGCTTGCAATAGTGGCAAATAATTTGAATGAGAGGAGGGAGTTGGAGGACGATATTGCATATCGGGCCGGTCTAGAGCCTGGATATGTGGCCATTGATGTGCCTAGCGTGAAACTGTTACTCTCGGAGCCACGAATGGCTCAAGTGGACGTTAAGGTCCTAGGTGACGATGGTAAAACAAGATGGCTAAAGGAGGTAACTCCAATGGCCGAGGCTCTCAGGAGAAGGCAGGTTAGCCAAGAGGCAGTATATGTGATGACAACATCAGGAAATGAGCGTAGAGTCTCAGAAATCGCTGAAAAGATACTGTTCCAATAACCTTTCCAATACTGTCTCGATACTTGGAACATTCAAAAGGGGAACATAAGCAGGGGCGTCCGCCCGACATCAGGGTCAACATAATCGTTGGTGACCAAATGGACAATGCGATAAAGACAGTTTACGAGACAGTGATAGCAAGAGACCCAAACCAGCCTGAGTTCCATCAGGCAGTGGAAGAAGTCCTCGAAAGCCTTGGACCAGTAATATCTGAGAATCCAGAATATCTGGATGTGGTTCAGAGTATGGTTGAGGCCGAGAGAGTAATTCAGTTCAGAGTACCATGGTATGACGATGAGGGTTCTCTGCAGGTAAACAGGGGTTATCGGGTCCAATTCAACAGTGCAATCGGGCCTTACAAAGGAGGACTAAGGTTCCACCCAAGCGTTAATTTATCCATATTGAAGTTTCTTGGGTTTGAGCAGGTCTTCAAGAATAGTCTTACTGGACTCCCAATGGGAGGTGGAAAGGGTGGTTCAGACTTCAACCCCAAGGGGAGGTCTGACTCTGAGGTCAAGAGGTTCTGTCAGTCGTATATGAGCGAACTTTGGAGGCATATAGGGGCCGATCTCGATGTACCAGCAGGAGACATAGGAGTCGGAGGAAGGGAGATTGGATATATGTTCGGAATGTTCCGGAAATTGGCAAATGAGTTCACTGCAGGGGTACTTACGGGGAAAGGGCTCTCCTACGGAGGCTCTCTAATAAGGCCGGAAGCTACAGGGTATGGTTTGGTATACTTCGCCAGAGAAATGCTATCCACCAAGGGCAAGTCATTCGAGGGAGCCAGAGTCGCGATTAGCGGTTCCGGAAATGTTGCTCAGTTCGCCTGTGAAAAGGTCTTAGATCTCGGAGGTAAGCCTGTAACAATGTCCGATAGTGGTGGCTATATTTACGACGAATCGGGAATAGACAGAGAGAAGCTAGCATGGGTCATGGATCTAAAGAACAACCGGAGAGGGAGGATCAAGGAATATGCTGAGAATTTCGATGGCGTTGAATACACCGAATCAAAGCCGGAGCCGAATCACAACGAACTTTGGGCCACTGAGGTGGACGTTGCACTTCCTTGCGCTACTCAGAATGAGGTTAATGAGTCAGAAGCAAAAATGCTAGTAGACGGTGGAGTCATTGCTGTAGCAGAAGGTGCCAATATGCCTTGTACTCCTGAAGCAATCGAGGTATTCCACGATAATGGCATTCTATTCGGACCAGGCAAGGCCAGCAATGCAGGAGGGGTGGCAACATCTGGTCTTGAGATGAGTCAGAATAGCCTGAGGATGAGTTGGACCAGGGAAGAGGTTGATCAGAAACTAGAGAGCATCATGGTCAACATTCACAAGAACGCCTATGAGACTGCTGAGAGGTATGGGATGCCAGGAAACTACGTCGCTGGAGCTAATATCGCAGGATTCCTAAAGGTAGCAGAGGCAACCATGGCTCAGGGAGTTCTCTGATAGTCATCGTCTTCCTCTTCCGTGTTTGTGTAGATAGAGAGAAGGAAGTAACCACCTACGCCCGCCGCCACTACCAGGGCTATTAGGGCAGGGATAATTGTCGAGCCACCCTCTTCCATAGATTCAGACCATTCTATGCTAATGCTAGAAATCTGACCACCTCCGAAAGAGAACTCATCTACTAGTTGAGTGGGGGTTAGAATCCTACAACTAAGGGAGTCTTCACCTTCTGTAGACACTCTCCAACTGAATGGAATAGTCACCTTCTCACCAGAGCCAATTATAGCATTAGGGAATGAAGGTGAGATCTGCGCAGTTGATCCGGTGCTGACATCCTCGCAATTTATTGCCAGTGATGCAGCAGCAGATCCTGTGTTTTCTATCACTGCCTCCATTTTCACGGAATCGCCGACAGAGGCATTTCCAATCGGGTCTCCGTTATCGTCAACTGCGCCCAGAGAAACCCACCGAATCATCGGAGTTGCACTGTTGACGAAAACTTCGTCTTCCCAACCCAATTGGAACTGCCCACCTCCATAGTCCCCAATCCCGGACTCTTCAGGATTCCATGCAGTCCTGTACTCTGTGATCGTTACTATCGCTTGCTCGCTCCAAACCCTTTCGACCTCCCAAGAATTGTCATCTGACCATGATATCTCTACTACCCTCTCCCTTCCACCGTCAATGAACGAGACCCCCATTTCGTTGCTGAAGTTGGAATAACTCGGGAACCTATGCATCCCTGTAATCTCGTAGGTTACATACATCGAATCAAATGAAAGACTCTGACCAGCCAGCCTCCTTTCCCACTTATCAGTTAATTCTCCGGAGCCGATGACATCGTCCCCCCACACAATTGTCGAGAAACCCCTAGCTCTAACGTCGTGATCGTCTGTGCTGTTGTTGAACTCAGTATTTCCACCGAGGAAGATAGAAGAATCGTCTTCCTCCAAAATTATCGGGCCAACCCTATCCAAGGAGGTATCATTGATGCTCAGGGATCCCGATGCCGTAATTGTCCCTCCAAAAATAGACGATCCACTCGACTCCATGTGCCCCTCAACTTCGATTGTAAAGCCAGCTCCTCCATATGCCATCATGTTCCGATTCTGAAAGTCAGCTGCATCACGCCAAATCCTATCCTGGCCACTCTTCTCTATGCTAATCTCGCTCAGAGAAACTGGGTGACATAGTGGACCGGTCAAACCAACCCATATGTCAACAGGACCACTGCCTAACGATACGAAATCTTCCTCTCCGGAAAGCTCCTTAGTCTCGTCTCCGAAATGTGCAGTCGCACCGTCTAGAGAGAATCCTTGAATCGGACGCAAGTACATTCGCACATTTTGATCCGAGGAAGAGGTTGCCCTAACTGCTGACATATTTGTTTCATCGCAGTAACCAAACCCTGCTAACCCACTTGGCGGGCTGTCCGAAGAAATGTCAGAATCAACAATCCTCAAGGAAGAAGAAGAGTCTACGAAAATTTGTACATTATTGGTAATGGTCAATTGCGAATCTACCAAATTCAGAGAACCCCCATTCAATACTCTCACGTTCTGTGAAAGGGACATTTCGTCATTCCAAGTCATATCGGATTCGATGATTATGTCGTCTCCCTCTGCTGTCACATTTATGGAAATCATAGAAACTGAGATTATCAGGACCATGGTCAATAGTGTTGCTTCCAACTTACTCATTATCTTCCCGCTGCGAAATAGGGACATGAATATCACCCCTTTCGGATCGAACAATCTATTGTTTGTTTATCCAAAAATAAGTGCGAAGGTTCATCCTCCGAATTTTCCTGCCTGACTCTATGTCCTCCGATCCATTGCCATGGGACGACCCCTTTATCGCCCCACTACTCGTTCTGTGGCTCTACCTTCCAGGGTATCTTTCCAACACAGCTGCCATGCTTGGTGGTAAGTGGATCCCAGATTTGACGGGTATGCCTATTTTCACTATTGATGGAGGGAGAGTTCTATCAGATGGAAATCGTATCCTAGGTGATGGAAAAACCTGGAATGGACTTTTCGGGGGAACTATTGGAGGGGGCATTCTTGGAATTTTGACTCACTCAATTGCTAAAGGAAATCTTGTCGATTCTGCTCCCTTTCTAGACTCACTTTCTTCATACGGGACTAGCACGACTGATATTTCAGATGCATGGTTCTACATGGGCGAAGGACCAATGACAGCATTCGTAATGGGTTGCGTTTTGGGACTAGGGTGCATGGTTGGTGACTCAGTAGGATCATTCGTGAAGAGAAGAAAGGGCCACAAGAGAGAGGGAAATGTTAGTTCACAAGCACCCCTCCTTGATACACTTCCTTTTGCAGTCTCTACATTCATTTTCGGGCAATTTTTACTTTCTCCTTCTTTGATTGGTAGCTCCGAACTTCTGATGGGAATGGCCATACTGCTGGTGGTCACCCCAATTATTCACAGGTCTTTCAATATCCTAGGTTTCCGTCTTGGGCTGAAGTCAGTACCATACTAGCCATACCTTGTAGTGCAATCCATTATCACTGAAATGACCAGCGCGAAGCATGGCCGGCATCGAGGTGTTAGTGGTAGGCAGTGGAGGAAGAGAGCACGCCCTAGCTCTGGGACTTTCAAAGAGCGACTCTATCTCCAAGGTCCACTGTGCACCAGGAAACGCCGGCACGTCGATGGTAGCAGTGAACCATCAAGTTCCCTCTACGGATATCGAAGGTATAGTGGAACTTGCAGTCGAACTCTCTGTCTCCCTAGTTGTGGTCGGTCCCGAAGCTCCGCTGGTAAACGGTCTTTCTGACAGACTAAGAGAAAACTCAATTCCCAGTTTCGGACCTCATTCTGAGGGGGCCCTCCTCGAAGGATCGAAGTTACACTCAAAGATGGTAATGCAATCACTAGACGTCCCTACGGGTTCATTCCTTAAGGTAGAAAATCTGGATTCTATTGAGGACTCCTTGGAAACGTTCGAACCGCCCTGGGTAATCAAGAGGGATGTTCTAGCAGGGGGGAAGGGGGTTACTGTTACTTCATCCAAAGAGGATGCTCGTGAGGCTCTAAAATCTGGGATAGAAATCGATGGATTCGTTCTTATTGAGGAGCACCTTTCTGGAGAGGAGGCTTCGATTCTGGTCATTATGGACGAGTCTGGATATGTTATGTTGCCACCAAGTCAAGACCACAAGAGAGTAGGTAACAACGATACTGGACCAAATACTGGAGGCATGGGGGCATATGCACCTGCCCCCCTCGTCTCACCTTCTGTGCTTGCAAGGGCGAGGGAGGAGATCATCGAACCAATGCACCATTACCTGAGGAACTCGAACACTCCTTATCGAGGATGCCTGTATGTGGGGCTGATGATTGACTCCGAGGGATCTCCAAGCGTCGTCGAGTTCAACGTCAGACTTGGAGATCCAGAAGCCCAGGTCACTATTCCGTTAATTCAGTCGGATCTCGGAGAGCTGCTTCTTTCAGCTGCAGAGGGCAGGGTCGCTGAAACTAAAGTAGAATTCAAGCCTCTACATGCGTCTACTGTTGTCCTTGCTTCCGAGGGGTATCCGGGAACAGTCGTAACTGGAAGAGAGATAGATGGGTGGGATTCGGAGATAGAAGAGGGCTTAGTGATGGGCTTTGTTCATCTTGCAGGAGCATCAATGGATGAGTCGGGGAAGCTAACTTCCACTGGAGGGAGAGTTCTTTCAGCCACTGGTTTAGCCCCAACTTTAGGTGAGTCATTGGAGGCCTCCTACCAGATTATTGAGGGCATCAGTCTAGCTGGTTCTCACTACCGCGAAGACATAGGTTTCAGGGCACTTCCGGGTTAGGAATACTCATTCTTCTTGAGTCCCTTATCTCCGACCGTTCTACGAACGGTTAAAACAACCGTTCAGGTCGGCGCGATGCTGAATTATTGGCAAATAGGTCCGGTGGATGGGATGGAAGCGAAGAAAGAGGGCTCCAAGGATGCCCAATTTGGTAACCTGATTACTCCAGTTGCAATTGCATTATCGTTGCTATCTTTGTTTCTGGTTACATCATTTCTAGAGGGCAGGGATTTTGGTAACGAACTCGACTCCTCTATTCTTGTTACGCTATCAGTCTTGGTACCCGCATGTATCGGAAGATCATCAAGAATGATTCCTCTTGAGTCAGGTGTCTCACGAATCGGCTCCCTTACAGTTGTCCTTCTTGCATTGGGCGCTGTCTCCAACTTTATTGATCCGGACTCCTTCAATCACATGTTCGCAACTACCTTTTTCTTAGTAGGGTTGGTATCGGCTTTACTGAATGAATCTGGGAGGCTTGAGGAATCCTCCATTTTCATCAGCTCTATTCTAGGGATGAGATTGGCCGCGGTTTATGCATCTGGACTTGCAATCGCACAAAATGACTCGGAGGCGGTGGTGGACCCGGTCAGAGAGTCGATAGGAAGCGCATTCTTCTCATTTTGGCTCGCTTCAATTTCTCTTGGAATCTTAGTAATGATTCTTGTCAGGGGTACGGTGGAAAATAAGGGCTCTGGACGTTTCTTCAGAATGCTCCCATCAATCAAGGAGAGCCCAGATGCTGCAGCATATTCAGCATTGATATTCTCAGCTTTCATGATTCCACTTATTTGGTTGGGCCAATTAGACAACCTGTCCCAGTACTCCGAGGGAAGCCATCTAGGGGTGTCATGGGCTTCTTTCACCGCACTGGTAATCTTCACTCATGCTTTCTTCAGGGCCGAGGGATGGCACGTAATAGCATCTCTTCTAGCTGTAAACTGGATTCTCTACTCCATCGGGCACATCCACGAAATAGGAAACGAGCTCCCTTCCCTATTTTCACAGGGAGGATTCATCGAGTCATTCACATGGTTTTTCCTGGGTTTCTGGTTGAACTTCTTCGCATTCTTCTTTTCATCAAGAGGGGTATTCGGCGATGTTGCTCCTAGAAGGGAGAAAAGCCCATTCAGAGTCTGGTGGAATGAGAACTCTTACTTTCTGATGGTATCTTTAGCATTCATCACCGCTCTTGTCGTTCGAGTAGCGTGGAATGTAATACCCGCGATGAACGCTAGTGGAACCGGACTTTGGGACATGTCTGGTGGTTCCGACCCTTGGTACATGAAGCGTGTCGTCGATTACGTAATCGCTGAGAGGAGTCACCTGATTTACGATCATGACAGGGCTTACCCATTGGGTGGGATTAATCCAAGACCTCCTCTATTCTCATGGTCCTTGGCTCTAGGTGGAATAGCCCTCTCTTGGTTACTTGAGATTCCTTCAGAGCAAGCAGTATGGTGGGCAATGTCTTCACTTCCAGCAATCTATGGGGCTCTGATTGTTGTCCCAGTCGCAGGAATCGCTTCGCGTGCACACAGCAGGAATGCGGGAATAATTTCCGCATGGCTCATTGCACTAATGCCCGGACATCTGAGCCGTTCTACCTTCGCATATGCTGACCACGACTCATTCGCCATGCTCTTCCTGGCGATTGCATTATATTTCTGGATTAAAGGCCTCGAACAAATCCAATACAAGAAGGTCTTCAAGTCGACAAGCGCAAATCCACTCTATGTCATTGCAGGGATTAGGGAGACTTGGAAGCGCAATCCAGCCCTAATGGCAAATGCAACAATGTCGGGAATAGCATTCTCTATTATGGCACTAGGCTGGAAGGGTTTCGTTTATGGTCCAGGAATTCTCTTCCTAGCATATTCATTCCAAGTTGTGGTAAACATCTTCAAGGGAAGGGACAGTCTACAATTTACATCTGCATCTCTTCAGATGATGTTCACTTCCATGTTAATCCCCGCACCGTTCTACGCTTGGCCGGGAATGAACCTGCTCTTCGCCCCCAGTGGTATGCAACCTATGTTCTACATCATCGGATTCACTTTCGCTATGGGTTGGATTTCCAGCTCATTCAGAGACAAGCCATGGCTTCTGATAGTAATGGGCGGTAGCGCACTTTTCGGTTCGATTCTTGCGATACTCTTCATTCTTCAGGAAGCGCAGCTGTACAACGGCTGGGATATCCTCTTCACAGGTGGATTCTACTTTTCCAAGAACAAGATCTTCCTGACGATTGGAGAGGCCCAAGCTCCTGATCGAGGAAGACTATTCGCATCCTATGGCCCAATAGTAGCTGTCATTGCTATAGGGTGCGCCATAATTCTCCTTTGGAGGGGAAGCAGGAAGAATCAATCAGAACTAACGCTATTGGGTCTCTGGACCCTAATCGCATCTTACATGTCTTGGTCTGCAGGTCGATTCATCATCAACGCGACTCCAGCTATGGCGGTTGTAGGGGGTATCGGAATCTCAATGCTGTGGGGGGCCGCAGGAATGCCAGCATTTTCCAAGGTTTGGAGAAACTCAGGAATAGGCACTCCAAGGACTCGTTTCAGATCCCTATGGCCGGCAACGAAGGCAAGGCCAGGAATTCCTGCTATGATCATGGTAATCCTGTTGATCTCTTCTCAGCATGCCACATATGGGATCGATTCTGGCATACCAGGCAATGACAAGTCGGCAAATGAAGTGGACCAGAGCATCTACGACTTGGCTCCAGATATTCTACGCCAGGATTTACTGGGTTTGTTCTCCGTTATGAACAGCGAACAATACGATCCTAGCGAATCGGGCCTGTGGTATATGGGAACCTTTGGGCCAAGCTTCGGTGGACAGGGCTGGAATGAGGCATATGAGTGGCTTTCAGAGCAGGACAAAAACGATCCTTTCAGCGAAAGACCAGCCTTTGTATCTTGGTGGGATTATGGTTTCCAAGCCCTAGCATCGGGGGATCACCCTACCGTGGCAGATAACTTCCAGTCAGGAATCCCGAGTAGCGGAGCAATGCTCCTATCTTCGGGACAGGAAGATACTATCTCTTTGTTCATCTCAACACTCGCCTTCGGTGACAAGAAATTGAATGGCGGTGCAAATCTTGGGTCAGATTTCCTCGCCGCACTGGGGCCAGAATTGTCCGAGGAACAGATTAATGAATTCCAAGATATCCTATCGAACAGGGATCTGGAGTTCCTGGAAAAACGATCCATGGCAGTAGTCGCTGAGTACGATGAGGTTCAGATGCTCAAGGGTAATCCTTTGGATGATAATGGGATGCCCATGATCGATGCTGGCCATATGTTCATTGTCATCAAGGAAGGGCAACAGTACGAAGAACCCACTGCTAATCTATCTGAGGCTAGAACCTTATTCAACAACGCAAGAGGATCAGGGTTGAATTCAGAGTACGAAATCCTCGATTTCCAAGACGCCGAGCACTACAACGTCGGTGGCTATCTATACACTCGGGACATAATTGACGACTACTACGACGTTTCCACGGAAATTCACCGCACTAATGCGAAGTTTGGAATGGCTAGAGCCTTCCTAACAGCCGCATTGGACTTGGACCAACTCGTTAGCGTATACCACAAGATTTCATCTATCGACAACTACGAGGTGTCCGACTTCGAGGAATCCCATGGAAGTACAACAGCAAGGAATCACGAAATCAGATACTTCGCTGTGGATAACCGCCTCTATCCATTAGGTGGAAGTGCGTATCGGGACTTCCAGTCATATCACAGGGGGGCATATTCGGGCATTTTCCACGCACCAACAGGACTCTCTGGTCTAGATATGGATACTTACATCACCACTACCTATGAGACTAATCAGGGTCCAAAGACCCTCCAGGAATTCTTGGACCAACAGATGTCCGACCTCAGGGCACAGGCATCGGGCGCTTCCACCGGCGAGGATATGATCCAACTC
Source organism: Methanobacteriota archaeon (assembly GCA_029977385.1). GTDB lineage: Archaea > Thermoplasmatota > Poseidoniia > Poseidoniales > Thalassarchaeaceae > UBA36. Next base: position 46,932 of record JAPOKZ010000003.1, on the reverse strand, counting down.
ACGGACAGGAATTACCAGCACCAGGCAGGTTTCTTTGATACAATGATAGCAAGGACGTATGTGGGTTATGGGACATCGACCCTTGGTTTGCCCTCAATCAGCGGACAGGTTGGAGATGCCGACACCCCATCTACTTGGATTCTACCAAACTCACTAACAGGGACTCCAGGGAGCTATCTACAGGGTTCCATGGCTCTTCCCGGGGCAATGATGAATCACTTCGTACTATCCAATTGGTACGATCCGACCAATGGATCCCATTGCCAAGAAATCCAGATTACCGGATCGGCTTCTACGGTTACAGACTCAACCAAGCTGACAGACGTTACCCTGTCAACAGACGCTACCCTCTCAACAGGCTGGTCAGCCATTCAGTCGGGAGGGCCATGGGAGGTCACACAATTCGAAGAAGGAGTTATTCCAACAGGTTCCTCCATTCCCACCTACAGTAGCGCCATCTCATTCGATTCCAAGAGCATAGATATCAGCAATGCCGCTACCAACACAAGCAACGGGACAGATTTCGTTCTAACCGGCAAGGCTGACAAGTACTGCGGCTCAATCTACGACTCTAATAGAAACGTGAAGATTCTGAAGTACTACAGCGGCGCTACTCTGGAGGGCACCGTATCTCTCGATGGAATTGGCCCAGTTCCGAATGCTAGGATTCTGATTGAGAGGGATGCATTCAGTGGGGAAGAGGCCAATGAGAGTCATGTCGTCGATAGAGATTCCAGAACATACTGGATTCCTATCGGCAGCACTCAGGCTAATGAAGACGGATTTTTCTCATTCAAGGTGCCAGCAGGAAAGATCCGAGTATCCGCTTTCTCGGGCGAGCCAGACTTAGAATCGGCCAGATCCTCGCTGATGACGGGATCCGGCTCCTCCATGCAAGAACTATTCGTCGAGAGCTCCCAAAATAGGAATGTGAATGCAGTAACTGGGATTCTCGGAAACGTATACGGCTCTACATGGCTATCTGAAACGGTCGTGAATATTTCTGGAATAGACGGTCATAGTAACGGCAAATCAATTATTCAGGCCCCTATCTCAGTTTCCCCCTCGTCCGCTGCCGGAATCCTAGAGTGGTCAGGAGAACTGGACTTCGACGGAGAGCCGGTAATCTCGGCACAAGTCGTACTCACTCCATCCTCGGATGAGGTTACCATCCATCCCTATGTTGCCATGACCTCCGACGGAAGCATGGAGGGCGAGGATTTGAGGTTCACAGGAACCGGAGAAGCGACCTTCATTGGAGAGGGTTCAGTTGAGAGCATGGGTTCAGTTTCTGTTCAGGAATTCACCGGATCTCATACCCAGACCATCTATGACAACCATAGCATAACTGGGCAGGGACAATTCTCCGGAAAGGGCACATTCGATGGCTCAATCTCAGGCACCTATCCTGATTGTTCTGGAGATTCAGTCCCGGATGGCTCGGACGCGTGCTTAGTTAGCGAGGGCAACTACATTATTGACGGGACAATTAACGGCTCTGGAAAGTTCACTTCGATTGAGATCAGCGAGTTTACTAGAGACCTATTCCAAGCCACTTTCATAGGCTCTGGTACATTCGTCACAGATGCAAATCACAATCTATCATCCTATGGGACAATAAACGGTACTGGGACCTTCTCGGGACACGCACTTTTCAGTGGCCCCATGGTCAGCCCAGGATCTTTCCACGTTGTAGACGCCCTACCGGGAGAATACGTATTATCGGTCGATTTCGGTACAGGAAGTCCCGTGGAGTTGACAACTCCATTCAGGATTCCTCTATCTTCCTCAGATGTTCAATCCCCAGTTTCGATATACGGGGGCGCAATAAAGGGCCAAGTGTCGTTGTATTCGGGTCAACCAATTTCCGATGAAAGGATTTCAATATTCTCAATCAATGGATCAAGCGCGGACTCTCAGATACAATGCCGGGGGGTAATAACTCAGCCATGCTTCACGACCACTGATGAAACTGGATCTTTCGAAGTGGGTCCAATAGTGCCAGGAACCTACATCGCTGAAATAGATATAGACGAGGACGGATTCCCAGAATTGTCACAGATTTTCACCTTTGAATCCGATCAAGGAACCTTGGTTTCATTCCCATCGGAAATCCCTAGAACATCCGATATCGCCTTCACACTATCAGACGAAGGAACAAGTGTGGACGACCTAGAGTTGCAATTCCTGCCTGAGGATCAGAATCTGGCACCAGTATCGGCAATTTTCGATAACGACACAAAAACCTACCATGCAGAATTACTTCACGGCGATTGGGTTCTGAACTACACTCTGGGTGATGACAAGCAACTATGGCAAAGGGTGAAGGTCGCAGAATCAGATATCTCCGAATCATTCCAGTTCCTCGTCAGTCAATCTGTGAACGGAATTGTATTGAACAAACCAGATAAGGATGGATCAGCGTCTCAGCTGGAATCCAGAGTTAATAACCAACAGATTATTTTCCAATGGGAAGGGTTCACCCTAATATCCTCAACAGACTCATTCGGCGAGTTCAGCGTCCTCCTACCTCGTGGCGCAGTTGTCCAGGCAACAGTCGAGAGGATGGTCGGTGCCGGAGGATTCTACTCAAACGGTACCAGCTTCCAAGTAGAAGAAGGGATGGAAAATATAACAATAGAACTCACGGACTCGATGATGGTCCTGGGCGAAGTAAGCCTGAACCGTGAAGGTAATACGTACAATCAAGGATTCTCTGGATGGTATCCTGTCCATGCCTTAGCAAACAACCTCGATGGCGAAACTACTGCCGTTTGGAGAGAGGAGGTTGATGACCTGGGGCGCTTCGACATGCTCCTGCCTATGGGCAACTGGTCATTTACCCTTGATGCAGGAGGGATGTCATCCAATTCAGTGATCAAGGAAGTCAATTCCTCGATGGAGGGAGTAGTAGAATTACTCGCTTTACCACTTGAGAACAGTACCGTACAAATCGACTTCTTCATCGATCACGAGGGGGACAACAACGCATCAAACGGTACGCCTGTAAACTATCCTTTCGAGATCAAGCCACTCTCTCCCAACGGGGCTGGTTACACTGTAGAATCTGATGGCCCAGAGTGGATTGGCTCTGGGACTGCCGAAGTATCGCTGGAACCCGGAAGATACAGAATAGTAGTCGAGAGGGCCAACTCTTCTGCAGACGAACCATTCGATACTCTGTATGACACAAACGAAATATTCGATGTGGAAATTGAGGCTTCAACGATAGTACGTTCCGTGGGTTTCGAACCAAGATGGTTGACCAATATCACCTTTAGAAATGAGAGTGGAGAACTTCTCTCCAATCATGAGATAAAACTGGAGTCAGTTGACAGTGGATGGGTTCAGACGTTCTTAACAGACGAGGGGGGGATGTTAGTAGAGTACCTTCACGAAGGCGATTGGATAGTGATTGTCGACGATTTCGAGACCGACTCTGAAGTCTTAGAGGGACTTAGAATGGACATATCTGTGAATCAGGATTCAGCAGGGACCAGATACAACTTCTACACACAAGAGTTAGCTCATGTTGCCCTGACTCTTCAATCATCATCTGAATTAGCCAATGCAGAGGAAATAGAAATCACAGTCACGTCACAAGAAGGACTAGGCTCCTTCCAGACTTCGGTTGATGGACTTGACCAAGCCGTAGAAATCAGACTTGTTCCAGGATTGTGGAACGTACAGGTTAACCAGACCAGCCAAAATGGGGTGAGGATACTCCTAGAGAACTCAACTCTGATTGAGTCGGGCGTTACCGTGGGGCCCGATCACCAAATTTACATGACCGTACAGAAGCTAGTTAGGCTTAGCGGCAAGGTATTCTGGGATCTTGATGCAGATGGCACTCCAGGATTCTCAGAGGGTCTTGCCAATGCAACAGTTAACCTCGCAGGAAACGATGAGAGCCTACAAATCATCACTAGCGAGGACGGAGAATGGTCCACCTTCCTGCCCTCATTGAGCTCATGGAACATTTCCGTGGAGAAGGCAGGATTCGACTCGCAGAACACAACGGTTGAACTCGGCGAATCATCACTCAATGAGGATATTGAGATTTCTGCAGGCGAGGTAGAGGTCTCCGGAACCATCTCGTATCTTGATCAGGATTGCGTCTCCAATGGTGACTGGTCTGTTGTCATTATCCCCTCTCATGGAATCGCCAGAGATCGTGTGCAGGTCTCGGGAAACAGTGAAGGGGATTGGACTACACTTCTTCAGCCAGGTAGCTGGGTGGCATACTCAACGACCTCCGGCACATCACCTGACTGCCAGGGATTGGTATCAATCGACCCTATCGATGTTGGTGTGGAAGGAGGATCGGTGGACTCAGAACTCACTATAGGGGGAATTCTCAATCTCGATACAAGTTGGCTTGACTTCGAAGGAGCAGAGCACGAACTAATCGAGATTGAAGGCTATGAACTCGTAATTGATTTCAACTCCATGTCGTGGGTCGAGGAGCTGGATGAGGACGGCACACTATCTCTACTACTTCTCCCTGGGACTATTCAGACTTCCAGTGACTTCGAACTGGTTGAAGAGGGCAGGAACGTCTCCTACTCGGGAGGTAAGGGAGTGACAATTAGGGCAGGACAGGAAAGCCCCCTAAGCACACTCAGCATTGAGAGAGTTTCCAAGCAAGATGTCTCTCTAGCTGTTCAGGGCGAAGAGACGGTACTAGTAAATGAGTTAGACCAAACATGCACAAACGACGTTGATGGAGACGGTGTGATTAACGGTGAGGATGCATTCCCACTTGACTCAAGCGAGTGGAACGACAACGATGGAGACGGAATAGGCGACAACGCAGACCCAGACGATGATGAAGATGGGACTATAGACTCTGATGATGACTTCCCACTTGGGCAGGGGCTCTTCGAGAACCAGGTCCCTGGTTGCAAGTACAATGACGCGTACTTCAACGTAACAGTGGATTACCAAGGTCACAACTCCTTAGACGAGTACACAGCGGTCGGTACGGTCCCAGGGGCTGACGGAGCCCAGTGGAGTGTGGAGTTCCAGAACTCTACCGGATCTTGGTCGAACATGCACTCTTTCGACTTGGGACTCGGAAACTCTGACCTATCGGAGATAATCAAAATTCGAGTCGTTCCTGCAAACGTAGGTTCGGCACATCACTTCCCTATGGGTCACAAGGTCCTCGTTAAACTATCAACAAACCAGGGATACTCGACTCAACTCGAACTTACAGTAGAAGTTCCCCCGGTCAGGGGATTAGAGGTATATGAGCCAGACAACGTCTACTTCGATATAGATGAAAGAGCAGTTACGATGGAGATACCCTTCAAGAACATAGGTAACTCAGATGAGCTATTCTTCTTCGAATTCGAACAGAGTGATTGGTGGGAGGTCGCCGGCCCGAGTACTCAACCGGCATCGCCATTCTCGGATGGTACTGCAACCTTCACTTTCGTCAGATCGAGCGAGACAGAACTCCCAAGCCAGTACACAGAAGAAATCACTTTCACAGTCACTGATCAGAATAACAACTCATACCAGGGAGAAACAATACTGGTAATGGACGCACCATCCCTTTCCATAAATGGAGGTTCTGTCGATCTTCTTGGAAGCGATTTCGCAACCTATGGGGAAATTGAGACATATTCCTTGAGTATCTCCAATACTGGAAATGTAGACGCAGACAGCGTAACCTTGTCTGCAGCACTATGCTCAGACATTAGGTGTGAAAATTTCGTCGGAGTCAATGCAACTTCCAGCGGTTCAGTTCCAGCAAATAGTGAGGCTACATTCTTGATTAATATGGATTTCACTCAGTTTGACGAGCCAAAGAAGTACTTCATCAAATTCTACATTGAGGGGGAACTCACTGCAGAGATATCGGAACCATGCGCTGAAAATCTACCCGAGGGAGAGTCATCTTGTGTATTCGAAGCTCAACTCTGGGCCAGCTCCGAAGAGAATGATAATCTTCAGTACCTAACATACGCTTTCCTAGCCATGCTACTAGCTGCTCTACTATACTTCACCAGAAGGCCGAGCAGACGGGTCAGCGCCCCGTTCTAATACTACGACCTCGAGACAGGGTTGGACAAACATGCGCGGAATCTCGCATCTCGAACTCATGCCAGAGCCTGAGGATTCAAGCCTACTGACTGCAGTGGACACGGACGCACCGGGTTATCCCGGAAAGGCATATGGCCTCACAGACCAGGAAGCAAGGAAACTGAGATGGCCAATGGACCCACTAATCAAATTTCTTTGGCCATGGGGGGCGGTAGGATTCTCGGCCATTGTAGTCTCAATAATGCTGGTCTATCCTTCAATATACTCTGTACTTGGTAATGTTCTAGATTCAGAATGGGCCTTCGAAGACTCTGGAATAAGAGAACTTCAGCGTTCTGGAACAATGGGCGACGGGGTCAATGTATGCATAGTAGACACCGGGATAGACATCTCCCATCCCGACTTCTATGACTTGTCCTTGGAGGGCTTCCGTGACTTCTACACCGAGGTGAACGATCCAATCCGAGATATCGGCTTGGCTAGCCATGGAACACTGATGGCCGGGCTGCTAGTTGCAAACGGATCATTTGTAGGGGCGGCCCCTGAAGTTTCGTTATCAGTGGCTATTGCACTAGGCCCAGATGGCAAGTCAGCCAATGAAAGAATGGTCTCTCAAGCCATAAGATGGTGCAGAATATCTCAGGATTCCGACATAATTTCTCTCAGTCTAGGTTCTGAGCCAGGATCCATTTTCGCTTCTTCCTCTGATACCATAGAAGCAGTAAGAGAGGCTCTCGGAGAGGGTATTTTCGTAGTCGCAGCCGCGGGAAATCTTGATCCAGAGCAGGACTCTTCAGACGTTTCATCGCCTGCAAGCCTCCCGGGAGTCATTGCTGTTGGGGCCCACGGAAAATCCGGAGATCCTTGGAAAGATAGTGCCGTGGGGTCATTAGTTGACCCAGAAACAGGTCAAAATCGGACGTTCCCGAACCAGAAACCCGAGATCCTAGCTCCCGGAGTTGACCTCTGGTCCTGCATAGACAGTGAGAGGGACCCTCCCTACGCCTTCTCAACAGGAACTAGCGACTCCACTGTGATGGTTACTGGTGCACTGGCTCTCATACTGGCTATTCACGGTGAACAAATTGCTGGAGATGATGGAGAAATTGACGAGCAAGAGATGCGATTAGTCAAGGTTGCGCTGGCTAATTCGGCTGACAAAACAGAAGAGCATACTCAGACTCACGATGACAAGAGGGGATATGGCCTACTAGATGCAGTTGAGTGGTCAAATCAGGTTCAGAAAGAGTTCGGAATTGGCAGCGAGACCCCCGATTCACCTGATGCAAATTGATGCCAGAATAACCTATGGTTATATTGGCATGTTGTCGTCCGAAGGACAATGGCCCGGGACAGAAAGTTACGGTCTTTGTCTCTGACCGGATTGTTTCTGTTCAGTATTCTACTTTCTCTTTCATTGCCAGCCAGTACTGTTTCAGCTTCTAATGAGACGACATCAGGCACCATTACTGGGACTGAGACTTGGGCAGGGGTACACACACTCACTGGCGATGTAACGATAGCCCCTGGTGCTAAACTCATAATCAACCCCGGGGCAACGATTGAATTTCCCAACGGAACGCATCTCGATGTAAGGGGGAGTCTTTGCGCCGGAGTCGCATCATGCGGGGCTTCTTCCAATGCAGGCCCAGCAATGAGGATCAACCTAAGGTGGAGTGAGCCAGTCAATGCAAGTGCAACAGGGGAGTGCTACGGGATGAGCTATGGCAATCAAGAGATTTGGATAAATGACCCTTCTTGCAGCGAGGGAGTCCTGATGAGGAGTTCTATCGATCTAGCCGAAACAGGTTTGAGATACGTTAATTTCGATAGTGCTTGGGGAATTCCACAATATGTTTCTGCAGTGGGGGAGTTTCGATATGGGGCCCTAGTCCTAGATGGTGCCAGCCCAACTCTCACAGAACTGTCCTTCAATCAAATTAATACCTCCAGTGTACTAACTACTAACCTAGCCCAACCCTCATTCAATGGTGGAGACTTTGCAGTTGGAATAGATGCCAACACCGGAATAGTTGGCGCCGCTCTCCAAATTTATTCTTCAGGCTCATCTGTGAGTCCATTCTCCTTGTCTGATATTTCCTTGACTGGAACTAACAACGGCTGTGGGAACAGAGATAATGGCAGGCATACAATATGGGCCGAGAACTCATTTATCGATATCGACAATGCTGACATCCAATCCGGCGACTTCGGAATTGGACTATGGACGTCAGCCGGTAGCGTAACAAACTCTGCAATCAATGTGAATTGTAATGGTATTGACTTGAATGGGAAGAAGGCAGTTGGAGGGACATCTTTCAACTTCGATATTTCCAACAACGAAATTACAACAGTCGATGGTGCAGGGATATTTTCAGCAGCAGGGGCACTTGTGGACATTTCCGATAATGAAATCGGAGGGGCTGCATCAGGTTCAGGGGTAGCAGTATACAATAGCGAGGCCCATATCCACGGGAATGAGATTGGGCCCATAGGTGGATATTTCGGACTATGGCTGGGTGGTTCTTACGATGTAATCGCTGAGAACAACTCAATCTTCGAAACTTCCCTCACCCCGGTAGTTGCGGGAATGTACTCTTATTCTATTCAAGCAGCATCAAGACTCTACCTGGCAAACAACTCGATTTCATACGATGGAGCCGGTACGTGCAGCAGCGATACCAATTGGGGCGGACAGTTCTCATGTCCCGTTTTACATGCATACTTGACAGGGGTGACAATGTACGACAACATAATCACCGCAAGTGGTACAGCAGATGGAATTAGGGCCGTGGGCTCGCTCTTGGACATCCAACGGAATTCTTTCGACATCCAGAAGACCGGAGCAGTAATCAAAAATTACGATAGTGGATATGCTGACTCACAGCAATACGGCTCCTTAGCCTACTTCTCTGAGAACGATTGGAACCAAGCAGAATCTGTTTACAATGTCACGAAGAGCTCAGTAACAGCACAGTCCGAGTATATCCCATCGCCTCCTAGTGGAGAATACCCAGTAAAACTATCTTGGCCAGACCAGGAGGCATGGCCCGACAATCAATTCCAAGGAGCCATTATCCCAACTCCGGTTAAGGACTGTAATAATTGTCAGAACATGACTCCCAGGAACTTCCCACTGGGAGTTAGCATGGATAATAACTCCACAGTCTTCACTTTCGCAGATCTGACTAACTTGGACCTATCAAAGGTGAAAATCGCTACACAGCCAACACACTTTGCAGTCCAAGTGAGTAGGGCCGAGTTGGTAAGATTCCAAACTCTAATTGGGGGGGAAAAAGTCAGTGATGCCCTAGTCATAGTTGAGGATGCACTCGGAAACGACTTGTACCGAGTCAACTCTGGAGGAGATGGATTCACCCCCTGGATCGCACTTCCTTCAAACTTCCATCTTGATTTCAGAGGACTAGGGGGCGGCGACAATCCGGATGGCTTCGCCGATGACGAGTACGAAGACTCCTGCTCTGACGGAATTGACAATGACGGCGACCTGATTGTGGACACAGCCGATCCTAGCTGCGACTACTCAGCAGGAACAAGGGAACTTTCCTTGTACAGATATACCGCATATAGATTCGGTTATGGCTACTACTCGGGAGAATTCACACTAGAAGAGAACTCTCTACAAGAGACTGCTAACCTTGAGAATCAGGCTCCGACGGTAATAGTTACACAGGAAGATGGCCACTCATTCCGAAGAATAGTCAATATCACAGGAAGCGCATACGATGGGACTCTGGCCAACAGCTATCCCACAGACGAGAGGGCACAATGGGACCAGGGCGGATACGTTCACGAAGTACAGGTCAGGAATCCATTTACTGGATCATGGGAGAGTGCCGAATATGCAATTGACACTAGTGGTGTAGATGAGGGTAAAGTAACGCGATTCAACAGGCCCTTCAGCTCATGGTACTACAGTATCGACATGACTGGTATGGCGGGAGAGGGAGATTACACGTTCGAATTCCGAGCCTTCGATGGGATAGATTACAGCCCAGTGGTATCCAGGACAATCAAACTAAACACACAACCACCCACAGTATTCGTCACATCCCCTAGTTCATTTTCATCACATGACGAGGGATCAGTAATTTTCGATGGGTTCGCCCAAGACCCATACGGTTGCCCTGAAGACTGCAATAGCGATATTGGCCTTGTGTACATGGATATTTCTGGCCCAAATTACCAGGTTACTAGCCCAGTCCAGACAAATGAAGATGGAACTTGGGGCTGGGAATGGGATTTCAGTACTAGGCCAAGAGAACTGACAACCTACACATTCACGATTTGGGCATCAGACTCCGACTTCTGCATAGGCGAAGTAGATGAGTGCCAGCCAGTAACTCTCACTCTGACAATTGACAACAGAAACAGCCAGCCAACGATTAGCGTAAACCAACCTATCTCGGGGACACGCGTTCCCTCATCAACTGATACTTCACTCAGTGGGGTCGCCAGAGACTTCGATGGAGGGGTTACCAGAGTAGATTTAGAGGTAAGAGACGTATCTAACGACTACGTCACCGTCCATGAAACAAGTACAGGCGAGTTTTCGGAAGAAGGTGAGTGGGAGATTAATTGGGATACCACCCAACTTAGACACGATGCAGAGTATCAACTAAGATTCCGCTCTTATGATGGCATTGACTACAGTAGTTGGGTGGATGTGATAATCACCGCAGACAACCCCCCTAACGTCGGGAACAATCAACCAGAGTTCTCCCAATCCGGTTGGCAGAGCGAGATTGTTCTCTATTGTGATACCGAATCTATTTCGGTTGATAAGTGCACAACAGTGGAGATAGATCTGAATGAATATTTCTCAGATATTGATAATGATATCCAGTTCATGTCAGTTTACAATGATCCCTCCATCGACTCCGACGACATATATCCGCTAGTTGTGGGGGTCGGAACTGATGGGATAGCTCGATATGACCCAGCAGATATGCTGTTCTATGTGGAGGAAATGGATGCATGGACTCTAAACAATGTTATTTTCATCGCAACAGATGCCTGGGACTCGAAGGCTAACTCCCTACCAGTCACATTCCGGGTACTTCCTTTGGAATTCACAATTCAAGAGCCCAACCAGACTTGGGTCTATTCGGAAGGAATTGCAATATATTCTGGAATTGGACTACCGGGAAAGCAAGTCTCAGTATCAATCGGCGGAAATCCTGTGAATACCACAGTTGTTCAGGAAGATGGAACATGGGAACTTGGAGTCCCTGCCTCTAGAATCAAAGGCGAATCCTCCATTCCTGAATTCTCATATGCCGGCCAAACTACAGAAGTGACCCCCATATCCAAGGGAGAACCAACATCAGACTCCACTAGCATGGTCGTAGTCATAGGAATAGTCGTGCTAACTCTCGCGGCCCTCCTGGTTCTGGCATTCTTCACAGGATTCATCGGAATAGAGGTAGAAGATGATGAGGGGGTGAAGCAACCAGCCCAAATTCCTGAAGGTGAAGAATGGTGGTCAGGAGAAGATTCGAATGAAATTACTGAGGAAGAAACAGGACTAGAAAGGTACGAAGACCACCCCGGTTGGCTATGGGACTCCGAATCAGAGGAATGGATACCCGATCCAGATTTCCAGGAATAATTGGATTCACAGGTCCTCCGAACATTATTGAGTGAGTCCAAGAGTTGAGTTTCCATGACAGGTGGCACTTCTTCACGACCCGGGGTGCAGGAAAGGATATTCCTACACCTAAGTGACTATGTGGATCACACCGATAAAGTCGAGGTCCCATTCGCTCTTTCTCAGATGGGTATTGCAAACGCTGTCTCAATCGCCAGATCAAATGTTCCGAGGGCGATATCTGGAATGAAAGAGGCCGGTCATCTGGTGGAACGGCAGGCCCATGTCACTGGCGTCTCCAGGAAGAGGAAAGCCTACTTCCTAACGGACGAGGGTGCCAAGGTTGCAGATGAAATCTGGTCTAGGATTTCTGAGAACAACGTCATGGTCATTCATTCAGATGGCCGCTCTGAATCAACAACTCTGGCACAGGCTATTGAGTCGTCAGAACTACCACTTAGACATGTAGACATGCTTCGATACATGGACGATTCAGGAACAATTGACCTTTCGGGACTTTCGTCAGATTTGGTTGAGAGGGACCTTTCCAAGCATATCGAGAAGCAACTTGTCTCCTATCTAAATGATTTACCCAGGACGAGGAGATTCTACGGTAGAGAGAAAGAATTGGACGTGATGGCAAATCTTCTCGAAGCTAAGTCAGCGTCAATCTTGGTTCCAGGGATTGCAGGGATCGGCAAGACATCGCTATCAACCAAGATTCTTGATCGATTTACGCACCGAAGAAACCTCCTTTACCATAGGTGTCAGGACTGGGAGGGCTCTAGGGCATTTCTTGAAGCATGTGCCGAATGGCTATCAGCAGTTGGAAATAACGATCTTTCAGACTATCTGTCTTCGACTCCCGTCCCCCAAACTAGTTTGGCAGTGAATCTAATTTCTGATGGTTTATCCGAATCTCCCTCACTGATAGTGATTGATGACTTACACAAAGTTGGCGATGAGACGCTATACTCGATTCTGAGGGAACTGACTCTTCGAATTCATACTCTGAATGACGTGGGACTCGTGATGTTCTCTAGGTCTTTTAGGATGGTAGTCCCTGAATCTGATCAAGCCGGGAATATCGTAACTCTGGTCATGCCTCTTCAGGGACTAGATGAGGAGTCCAGCAGACAGATTCTCACCGCTATGCCGAAGATGGATTCGGACCAATTCATGCACATTTACTCTCTCTCCAGGGGGCATCCACTAATTCTCGAACTAATCAATAGGGGGAATGTTGCAGAGACCTTTCACGCCACACTAGAGGCGTTCGTAGAAAAGGAGATTTTCAGTAGACTTTCTGGGACTGAGAAACGTCTACTTGGGGCGATTGCTGTCTTTAGAGAACCAGTTCCCATACAAGCGATCCATCAAATCGAGGGAAGCGTCGATTTGATAGATGAATTAGTCGAAAAGGGCCTGGCAAGGCAGTCAGATGCAGAAAATTTCGATGTTCACGACCTAGTACGAGAGTTCTTACTAAGATCTATGGACTATGAAATGAAAACCGACCTCCATACTGCAGCAGTGAAATGGTATAGGGGGAAAATGGACGACGCTACAGACAGGATAGAGTTCATTCACCACCTGAGCCAGACAGGGGATGAAGAAGGACTAGCAGAGGTATTGATTACAGAGGGGCACGGTCTAGTAAGTTCTGGACACACCGAACTTCTCTCAATCCTCAACTCTCTGGAAAGTAGCGATTTTGATTCAAAGAGTAGAGGACTAATCAGAGAACTCAAGGGAGACATACTGACTATTCAGGGTAGATGGGACGAAGCAGAAGAGCAATATGACGTTGCAACGAAGCATATCGGCACTACCAAGCCAAGCTCTGAACTAGCTCGACTTCTATCAGCCAGAGCAGACATAGCAGTAAAGAGAGGGGCAATGGACGATGCTCTAGAGCTGCATCGAAACGCCCTCAAGATTCAGATTGAGATTAGGGATGCCGTAGGTGCTGCTAGGACTTACAACAACATGGGTCATATTTTCCGAAGGAGGAGGGACTCCCGAAGAGCGCTCGAGGTCTATGGGAACGTCGAAGATCTGCTGGAAAAGGAGGAAGATCCCGAACTAAATGAGGCTAGAATTAGATTAGCCTCTGCATTTATTGAGATGGGTGAACTAGATAGGGCCAGGGAACACGCTCTTTTTGCCTATGAGAACACTAAGGACTCCAATCAGGATTTCCTACACGCCAGATCAAGAGCCGTCCTCGGTAGATACTACGCAAAAATTTCTGACAATGACCTAGCACTCCTCCACTACTCTGGAGCACTGGATACCCTTTCCGATCAAAATGATCCTCAGAGTACGGTGGAAGTTGAGATGCTCCTTGGTCAGGTTTTGATTGATGCGGGTAGAAGGGAGGAAGCGGCCGAGCACTACCTCAACGGTCTAGCTGTAGCGGAATCAAACGACTTTAGGATGCTACAGGGAGAGCTGCTAGCAAGACTCGGTGAGGTAGAAACCGATCGTTCACAGAGGATGAATTATCTTCAGAGATCGCTCTCTCTATTCAGGGAGCTGGGGGCTGTTGGAAGGATGAAGGAAGTCCAGAACTCAGTCCACAGAGCTGTAATGGGGCGATAGTCACGAAGCCAGTATTTCACTAGGCTCTGCCTGCCCTGTCCAGTAACTGAATTCAGGTCCTAGTTGTTTTGAGATAGAGATATTTCCTTCAAACTCGTCTCCTATTGCTAGAAGCACCTCACTTTCTGCCAAGTGAGGTGCGTTATTACTCTCCGAGAGGTGACAAAGAACAATGCTCCTCAGGCCCTTGCTCATAGATCGAAGAAGAACCTCTCCAGCCTGGCTATTGGAAAGATGCCCCCCCCTTCCGGAGATTCTCCTCTTTAGAGAGTCAGGATAAGGCCCTGACATAAGCCTCGCATGATCGTAGTTAGCCTCTATGGAAATATGGTTACATCCCGAGAGGTGCTTCACTAGGTCGTCTGGAGCCTCTCCTAAATCAGTTACAATTGCGGCCCTCTCTCCATTTCCATCGCTAGCAACCAATGCTACATTATCCGCATCATCATGGGGCACAGGTATGGCTAGCATACTTAGTTCGGGGGAAAATTGAATCCTCTCCAGAATCCCGAATTCTCTGAATTCGCTTTCTAATAGCCCCATCCTAGAGGCGGTTCCACCGTTGCAGTACAGATTTGAGGACCATTTTTTCGAAGCATTTAGTGCAGATGCTGAATGATCCTTATGATGGTGAGTCACTACTATCGAATCAATTGAATCTGGATTAAATCCTGCTATCTTGAGCCTTTTCTCAGTCTGTCTTAGACTGAATCCACAATCAACTAGTACATTGTGCTCTCCAGATGAAATTAAGGTGGCATTTCCGCGACTACCAGAACCGAGGTGAGTAATGCCAATGCCCATAATTAACCCCCTGCCTCGCGACGCCCTTTGAACAAATCCATCGTAGTCACAGGATATTCATGGTTTCTTCACATGGCACATTTCTCCATGTCTCGGATCATGATATGTCCGAACGACGCTCCATCACCATGATAAATCTCTGAAGTCGGGATTTACACAAGGGTGTGCGAATGCGTAGGAAGCAGACAGCATTGCTAATTTCCGTGCTAATTTTTTCTAGCCTAGCTTTTGTTTCTCAAACAAGACCACAGTCCCCGGTTTCATCCACCGATCCCAATGAGGCTGATGGGACAGATTCGCCGGTTACAGATCAAGATGGAGACTTGGTTCCAGATCTGTATGAGGTAATCTTCGGCGAATCGATTGAGATTGATTTGTCTGGAACGAAGATGTCCATATCTGGTCTGAATCCTTCTGACTCTACAGACAACTCAACCGATTATGATAGGGACGGCCTGACTGCATTGCAAGAATACTGCTGGCCTTACACATTGGACAATTGCTTCGAGGAGAGGAGCACTCTAACAGGAAAACCACCCGAACAAACCGAATCAGGACTAAGGGAATACTTGGATCCAAGACTGTCTGATACCGACGGAGATGGACTTCCCGATGGCTATGAAGTACACATGTGTACTTTGGGAGGACTCTACAAAAAGGACCCAAACGATCCACTGAATCCAAACAATTTCTGGGAATGTCGCTATTTTGACCCTCTAGATCCAAGTGACATAAACATCGATTTCGATAGATGTGAAGCTGACTTTAGTTGGGGGTGCGGTGATGGATTCGACTTCAATAGTGATGGAGTAATAGATGTAGGCGAAATGTTCACCAACGTCGAGGAATACTTGTTTGGAACGCCCGATGACTGGATTACTGAAAGAGACGGATTGTGGTGTTGGGGGCAAATAGAAGGCCTTACTGCAGACTCTTGCCAAGACCAAATTGAGAGACCAACGGGTGAATCCGGATGGATGGGTAGCGACCCCAGATTCTCAGACTCCGACTATTTCTTCTGGGACGAACTATCTCCGTCCAAATTAGAGGTAATAGGCGATGGTATTCCTGATGGATGGGAGGCCCAATATGGCCTAGATCCATTGAATGCTAGTGATGCTACTATCGACTCAGACTTTGATGGTTGGGACGTTGATGGAGACGGATTCGTAACTCAGGATGTTACAATCGATACCTCTCGGTGGGGGGAGTCATTTAGCAACTACGAAGAGTACATGGTGGACTTCGATGATAGGGCAAGTGTAGTTCCCGGTGTGAGGGGATTCGAGATATTTGCGGATAATGGTAACACGCTTAGTTTCGATCACTCTACTGCAATAAGACTAACCGACTCTTCTGTTCACAGTATTATACCAGATCAACCCAGAGAGAGGCTGATAATTGGGAGTAAATATGGCATCACAGTCCTTGATCCGTTCAGGGGAATCTCCTCATCATTCGAAATTCCCTCTGGAGTTGAGATTAATGTCATGGAGAGAAATTCAGTAGGTGGTCTCGATTTCCTATTACTCGGTTCAAACATAGGCTTCCACTCAATAATCATGGAAAATGGAATTCCCGTCATGGAGTCAATGATTACAAACGAGATTGGGGAGGTATCAGTAATTTTCCCATTAGAATCGGAGGCTATCGATTTGGGCATTCTACTGATAGGAAAAGGAGTTTGGAAGGTTACATTCTCTGATGAACAATCGACACTTTTTCAATCCGAGATCTCGGAAGTAGAGCCTCTCTTTTCCCTTCTTGAAGATGCTAAGGCAACTGTAAAATCAGTCGCCCAGGCTAAGATCTTTGGTAGGACGCCCATTCTCCTAGTCGGTACCGACTTTGGATTAATTGGCTGGAATTCAACAGATGCCTCAGAAGATGTTGGCAGCCCATGGTGGGTATTTACTTCCAACAATGCCGATGAATTCGTTAATCCCGACATACTCGATTCAAGAAAGACTGCAGTCGTGAACACAATACTTGTAGAAGAGTCAAGCAGTGGCTCAGATGACGTTTGGCTAGGTATGGGCGGAGGACTTCATCAGATTACAATGGACCTATTCATCTCTCAACCAAGAGAGTCAATTAGTAATCAGAGGATGCTCAATCTGGACGGTCTACTATCGGGATCAAACGATGTTAGAGCTATATTGCCCATCGATGGCATGTTAGTGCTCGGTTCAATGGATGGGACTTGGTGCTTAGAGGGCGATTCGGACGGAATACTTGGAATTATGCAGAATCAAACTGATATCCCGGGCCTTGTAACCACTATTGCATCACTTCAGAGGGATGGGGAGATGTGGATATTCGCGGGAATATCTCCTGGCAGATTCATGAATATAGCCCCCATGGACCCCCACTCTCACGACTCCGATCTGGATGGGATGCCTGATGGATGGGAATTTGCTTACGGACTTGATCCAACAGACCCATTCGATGGCTTAAGAGATAATGACGCAGATGGAGTTTCTATTGGAACCGGAACCGGTTTTGGGTTTGACCGATACTGGAGCAATTTGGAAGAGTATCGCTTTACTTCTCCCTCTGAATACGGACACAATGGTACCGATCCAAGAGTTTCTGATACCGATGGAGACGGCCTAACCGATGGCGAGGAATACTGGGGGTGGTTCCTAGAACCAACTAATTTCGAATGTCATTACCTAAATCAACAGTATCTCTGCGACCCTGTCCTGGGACAATCTGCATCAGATGTCCACAGAGGGGGATGGACCGGCACAGGATCCAGCGGGGGGAGCGATTTGCCTACAGACCCTACCAATCCAGATTCGGATGGCGATGGGATGCCGGATGGTTGGGAGATTAAGCATAGGAGATGGATCGGGGATGTATATACCGGAGGAAATGACTGGACTTTGGACCCTAATAATCCAGATGACGCAAACGAGGATGCTGATGGGGACGGCCTGACTAATCTTTGTGAATATGAATGGGAGAGGCTGAGGGAAAGATCGCTACTAACAGGGATACAATCCCATGGAGAGTCTCCAGAATCAGTTTCTAATTGGACTCCAACCAATCCTAACCAAGTTGATTCAGACGGCGACTCACTTCCAGATGGTTGGGAGGCAAGATACTCCTGCAATTGGCCTTCTTCTAGTTCGGGAATCAATCCAATGAATGGCTCCGATGCACTAAAGAATCCAGACGGTGATGGATTTGACGTAAATAAAAACGGAGTCATTGATGCAGATGAGGCATTTGTTAACTGGTTAGAGTATCACATGAAATCAGAAATATTGCTGCATGACTCAACTCATTCCGGATTGGAATATCCGGAGAATTTCACTTCTTCTCTACCCCATCATTCATGGCAAGGCCTCGCAAATGAGGCATTCGGAGAAAGAACCGGCGAATACTACTTGTCACTCTGGGTAGGGTTGCCGACAGAGGATATAGGTTCGGCCGATCCTCTAAATTCAGATTCGGACAATGACGGGATGCCTGATGGTTGGGAGATATACCATGCTAGGTGGGGCCTGTTCGATGATGACTGGACCCTAAATCCGGTTAATGGTGGTGACGGACTAGGAGATCCTGATTTGGATGGCATGTCAAACTGGGAAGAGTACAACTCAATTGATAGTGAAATTAGTGAGTCAGACCCTACTATCTCTTCTCCCCAGTTCTACCTGACCGATGCGGCTGGAGCTCTCGTTGAGACTCCTTGGATTGGGGCAGAATCCTCCCAATCGTTTGGTCATTTTTTGACGGAGGAACAGTCCAGATTAACTGGTACTTCATCGGATCCAAATAATCCCGATACCGATGGTGACGGACTATTGGATGGAATAGAAGTGGTATTCACTACATGGAACTCTACCGATTCGGTATGGACTCTAAACCCCCTTGTTCCAAATCAGGGCGGATATGATTCGGATGGTGATGGGGTCGGAGACTTGGTGGAATTGAACCTGACCTCAAATCTCCCGATAAACGGGGAGACCTACCCATTAGGCGTTCCGACCTTTGGGGATGAAGCGCGAGAAATCGACAATCTAGCATTTGAAAATAGAGTTTTTAGAATTTTATTCAGCAAAGAGGGGAGGGCCGAGCTTGGAATGGATCAGTACTTCGAATGGAAGTCAGGGATGCCAGCAAAACCGATGCTACAGGCTATTTTTGGAATAACTGACCCTAAAGACCCCGATACAGACAGAGACGGAATGGTTGATGGATACGAGTATTGGTTCTCAGAATGGGATCTGGAGGAGAACAAGTGGTCAATGAACCCACTAACTGATACTGACGTGGATTTTGACTCCGATGATGACTCATTCGACTGTAATGGGGATGGGGAGATTTCAGACTCCGAGTCATTCGATAATCTAGCCGAGTTCGACTCAAGATGGTATGGAAAGAGGTTAGAGATAGGGAACGTTCCAAATGGAACAAATACCGTATCATACGGCAGGGATGCCGTAAATGCGTTTATCGAGGAGGAGGGACTTTCTAATTCATCAGCATGGGATAGGCTTTACTCCATTTTCTCAACAAAGAGCTTGAAGTCGTCGGAGAAAATGGGGCTAATTAACCAGGAAGATCCAGATAACTTCAACAGATCTATGATTGGAATAAGTGACCCTACAGACAGTGACTCTGATGGTGATGGGATGCCAGACGGTTGGGAATACTGCTATTCGGTGTATTCAGAGATTCTACCTGTAAACTCGTTAAGATGGTCGCTAAATCCATTGAATCCCTTGGATGTGGATTATGATCCCGATGCAGACGGTTGGTTGGATAGGGACATTCTTGATACTCCGGCAATTCAGGGCGTTTGGGAGGATAGGGTATTTTCTCCATTCTCAGATGATCAGCAGTTTAGCAATGGGGCGAACTCCCTATATTTCACCAATATTATGGAGTACAGAAATGGTACAGGGCCATTGGATCCAGACTCCGACTCAGACTCTGTCCTGATGACTCCAGTTTTTGTCGATGGAGTAGTTGTCGACTATCGTCAGGACATGAGTCTCTCAGATGGTAGGGAGATCTTCAAGTATGGAACAAATCCTTTGGATAATGACACAGATGGAGACATGATGCCAGATTTCTATGAGTTCCACAGGGGTTGGAACGAGACTAACGACAATTGGTCTTCTTTCCTCAAAATTCAGGTTCAGTGGATTGAAGTTACTCCTCAGAATTGGAAACCTATCCAGTTCTCCGATGGACAGATCACTAGGCCCCAATTAGAGTGGACATGGTTCACGCACGATGCAACAGATCCTAGCGATGCCACTCAGGATGCAGATAACGACGGAGAATGGGATTGCTCCGGGAGTATCTGCGATTACGTGCCATACAACAACTTCCAGGAATACTACGCAGTAGTAAACGCCACCCTTTCATCTCCTTCAATAGTTAGGGCGACGGCTCTTTTTGACTGCTCAGGAGATGATGTGGAGGAATGGTGGCAACTTCGAGAGACTCTACTTGGGACATGTTCTGGATCGAACTCAGCTGATTCAAATTATCTTAGAGTTAACCGGATAAACGATGAAGACATGCTATATGCCTTGATAATCGATGATAATGATATTTCATACCAAGATGTCAACTCAAGTAATGATCTCATCATGGTTAACGGCGCATGGACCGACGAGTACAACAGGATAGCAGGAGATAGATTTCATCTCCCAAATATTGGTCTGGGCGAGTATTCCTATGGGTGGTGGGCCCTGGATATAGACGGGGATTCTATTGCAGATGGCACAGATCCAACTAATTGGGATACAGATGGAGACTGGTTGAACGACTTTTTCGAGATAGATGATGACCTATTGGATGGAATAAGGGGAAATAGCGGATCTCCAATTCGCTATGATGACAGAACTTCATAACTCTACATTTCATTTGCCGCCTAGTCCTCACAATGTCATGGCCGATGGCGGGAGAAGCGTCCCCACTCCAAACTCCGATGTTAACGAGAAGTTGCTTTTCCTTAGAGAAAATATGGTCCATTTGACTAATCAGCTAAGTATGCCAATTATCGAAGTCGCGCTTGTTATCTCAAAATATATCAGAATCGTACTGGAGTCACTGGAGAACGCTGCGGAAGTAGCCGGGGAGGAGCTCCCTGCGGCTATATTGAATCCATTGCCTTTGAACACCGAGAAAGAAAATATCGAACTGCCCGGCATTGAGTCATTTCCTATAGAGAAGCTGATCGATAGGGTAGATAACGACAGAATGGACATTCTAGATACTCTGGTTAGGACAATTCTGAATGAGAGTCAAATGGAATTCGTTGCCGCATTACAGGAACTTAGGGATTGGGAATTCGAAATACGGAAACAACTCACCAGTGTTTCTAGTCCTGGGGGGATGTTCAGCCCTCTTTCTTTAGGAGAAGATTTCTAATTAAGTCTATTTTCAGATGAAGCAACAATCCCACTTGAGGCCCACCACGCATCAGCAATGGACCAAACGAACAAGAAGGGCCAGAGGAATGCAGGTATCAATGGAAACTGGATCAAGAACCATTCTCCAGCCTTTCTGTGCTGTCTGTTGAAATGCTGCCCGAGGAATAAGAAAGGAACTAGTGAGAGTGCGACTGCAAACAGCGGCCTCACTGCTCCCCATGGGCCGATTCCGCCACTAAGCTCACTCCAGATTGCAGATACGACCCCTAGAGGCCTGAAACCTTGTTTTTCAGAGGCCTCGATTTGGACCACGTACTCTTCCGCCACGATGCCTGCGAATATTGCGAGGGCATGAATTTGCCGACTAATATAAACGGAAAATGACAACTATGGACAAGTTGTCGGATGACCGTGAGTGGAACAATACTAGTTACCGGATTCGTCCCATTCTCAGAGCATGAGAAAAATATCTCGCAGCAGATAATTGAACAAATTTCGATTAATTCTGATTATGATGAAATCATTGAAACATGCGTCCTAAGCGTAGATGAAGAAGGATCTAGGCATACTTCTCTCAGGATCAGAAATGAGCCAGAAATTCGGGCAGTTTTACATCTGGGCCTTTCAGCCAAATCTGAAGAAATACGAATAGAAAGATTTGCAAGAAACAGAATAATGATGACTACTCCCGATAATTCTGGAAGGCATGTGGAAGACGGCCTCGTTATCGAAGGAGGGACCGAGATCATAGAAACAAATTTTCCGAGTTATCTAATAGATCATATTCTTACTCAATCAGATAGAATCAGACTGAGCGACGATGCAGGCGGCTATGTTTGCAATGAGACATATTACAGAAGCCTATGTGCCGCTTCAGAAAATGACTCCCCCAAGGTCCTTTTTTTGCACCTCCCAGATGAGGATGTTATTCCATTAATCCAACAGACTGATTTCGTTATTTCGATTTGTAAGGCATTAGAGGCAGAAGTATGATTTGTGATTACTCCAAATCATTACGATGTTTGGAACCACTCCGACGCATCGCCAGATGGGTCCATGGCAAACTCGTCACCTACCTCCCTAGGTACACTCTCTCTTCCAACATGCCAAGTCTGCTGCTCCAGCCATATCTCAATGTCTGTTCCGTCCAATGAGACTTCAATCAACCCTCCGAGGGTATTTCCATCCAATACAAAGGACACCTTCCCAATAGATGCAGACTGCCTCGAGAGATGGAATACTGTCCCGTCTTCATGGGCTTTCATTGCCATAGCATCTAGTGCCGTGTCTAGGACCCTATTTTCCTTTAGGATTGATAGAAGTCCGTCAATAGATGGTATTTCAGCTGAAATCATCTCAGATTTCCTCGCTACAGGAAATGAAGATTTCTCCGGGTAATTATCAGGTTCCCAATCAGGAAAAATAAACCTAACAGAGTCTTTGACCTTGTCGGGATCATCATGACTACTCACCAATGTCGACACGCGCACTTTGGGGTCCATGCTTTCCCGAATTACTGAGCATTAATAGTGATAACCAGACCTGTCCAATTTTCACGAAAATTCAAACCAATTCCAACTCTCGATTGGCCATGGTCAAACGTTCTGGTCTAGTCTCACTTGCACTAATTATGATTCCAAATATCATAGTAATTGCATTCAGGATACTATCACCCGGACTAGATGAAGCACTTTCGAATGACGATATGGGTCAAATTGTGACGCATATATTTGCTTCGATAATTGGAATAATTCTGGCCTTTCGGTACTCTCGAGTTCACGATCATGAATATCGCCGCTCAAAGGCCATAGATGCTTTATCTAAGACATACAAAATGGAAGACAAGGGGTTGTGGGAAAAGGGAGAAGTAGCAATTCAGAGACTAGAGGCCAGGGCTCATTCTGACTTTAGGGGGCGAAAGGCTTCATTCTCCAGAAAGAGGATGCAAGGTAGTATAGGGCAAATAAATAGAGAATTGGGAGAAGCAGAGCACGAAGAAGAGAACTCCGAATATTCTGTTTCTGTTAACGGAATAGAAATAGTCAAAGAAAGGAAAGACGAACAAAAACTGCCAGATAGAAAATTTTCGGAGAAAATGGTGCATTTCTTCTCATCCTTGGTTGAGAAATCAGCAAACAAGAGATCAGAAAAGAAGAACCAAGAAATAAAGAAAAAACAATCTATTGGGAAAGAGATAGTCGAAGATATTCAATCTTTTAGAACCGCTGAAGACTCCCGATGGGCGATTCCCGAAGGCACACAGAAGAAAGCAAGACTCTGTAACTCATGCTCTACATACAATGACGCGGTTTCAGATTATTGCACATCATGTGGCTCCTTCATGAAATGATGGGGAACGGTTGATATGACTCCTTTCGGGGCCTAAGTCAGGACTATGTCTGGTAAGCGAGACTATTACGAAGTTCTTGGCATTGCCAGGGATGCTTCTGAGGACCAAATAAAACAGTCGTTTCGTTCACTGGCAAGAAAATACCATCCGGATAAGAATCCCGATGACCCAGAGGCAGAATCTATGTTCAAGGAAATTCAAGAGGCGTATGCAATCCTTTCTAATCCAGAAGAAAGGAGAAAGTACGACGTATTCGGACACGAAAGGCCCGGGGGTTCTCCTTTCGGTTCTCGTGGCTTTCAAGGAGTTGATATCAATTTCGATGATTTATTCGGAGGCGGTTTTGAATCAATTTTCAGTCAATTCTTCGGTAGTCATCAGCAAGACAGATCGCATGGTTCCGACCTCCTAGTTAGGCACTCAGTACCATTTCAAGCTGCGATGGATGGCATGGATGATGATATTGAAATCGAAGTTCTGAAGAATTGCTCTTCGTGCGACGGCTCTGGATCTAAAATCGAAGGTGGTACGAGGACATGCCCCTCTTGCGAGGGCAGGGGGAGGATAGATGAAATCTCAATGATCGGCCCTTTCAGACAACGAGTAAGGAAGGACTGTGCCACATGCAGGGGTTCTGGACGAATTGTCACGGATCCGTGCTCTGAATGTAACGGGGAAGGGCGCTCTTTACAATCAATACGAGTAAAATTCTCTGTTAGCCCGGGAATCATGACGGGTAATCGACTTAGAATGCGTGGACAGGGAGAAGCTCCAAACTCAATAAACGGATATCCAGGAGATTTATACATCGAGATTGAGGTTGAAAAACATCCTTGGTTCGAAAGAGACGGCGCGGATCTCCTCATGGCACTTCCATTGAGTTTCGTCGACCTTACACTGGGTACGACCGTAGATATCCCGCACATCGATTCTGAAGATTTGACAATAAAGGTCCCTCCTAGCTCCAACCCCGGAGAAACAATCACCATTCGTGGGAGGGGTTTGCCAATCAATAGCAATACTTCTAGAAGGGGTTCAGTCACTGTAGTACTCAGACTTCAATCTCCAAAAAAGACGAGTCGCTCCCTCAAGAAAAAGATCAAAGAAATTAGAGCCGAACTGGAAGAATCAATTCCCCCTATAGAAGATAGAATTAGGGAAGAAGCCAACTCTAGAAGGTCTCGCTAGAATCATTCTTCTCCAATTGCTATGGTCTTTGCTGGTACTGCTGCAACAGGTTTTCCATCAACAATTCCTGAGATATGTATTTCTACTGCTGGGGCATTTCCAACCACCTCTAATCGAATGAATGTTGTCAATCCATCTTTGAGGTTCCCAAGATATATTTCGTCTTCCTGAAACATCATTTTAGGAACGACAGCTTCAATTTTTATCGGTTCGCCAAGCGGTGTGTTGATTCTAATTGCAGCCATTTCCCACTCGGAACAATCTGTTTCAATTCCGATAAGAAATGATCCTGAATCTCCCTCTACTCGCCATACAGAGATATCTATATTTTCTGTGAAATGCCTTATCTCAGGTTTGCCAAACTCTTCTGATATTGCGCCCCAGGATCCTCTGCCGAGAGTTGAAAGTGCCGAATTAACTTCTTCAATATCCAAATCCCCACTAATCTTGGAGAATCTTTCCCTCAGTAAACTCAAAACCTGCGCCTCACCCTCTCCCAATTCGATACTTCTGTTTTTCGAAGTTAGAATATTTCCTCTATTCCACCAGATAACCACCAGCATAGGAAAAATTAGGAATATTCCCGCGAATACATAGAAAGGAGTGAACATCCAAGCCAAATTGACGTATTCTTCAGATTCATCGAAAGTACCCATGTTCCTTATCGTAAATCGATAATCTATCTCTCCATCGTAACTACCTAGTCTCTCCAGTCTTATTAGATGGAATCCTTGGTCTAGTGAAATCTCGCCACTATCCTCGTTGGCATACTCTTCTATTGACCAAGTACTTTGATTGAGTCTTTGTAAGCCAATACTTACTGAATCGTTTCCAGATAATGAGAAACTAATAATTGTCCAGTTTGAAGATGAAATTTGTATCGCATACAAGTCAACAGAGTCATTTAGTTCGAAGGTTCCAAGAACTGTTGAATTGTTTTCCGTTACTACTATCCAACCCTCTCCAAATCCATCGGAATCCCAAATTGTCGCAGGCGCGTCTAAGTCCTCTTCAATTAGAAACTCTGAGTCAGCAACAGCACCTTTTGCTAAAGAAATCGATGTCAATATTGCCATTGATATCGCGAAATACTGTCTCCTCATCGTACTCGCGAGTACCACTATGCCTTAGAATCCTTCAAGCGAAATGCTTCCATCGACAGCCGATGGAAGAGCGGCCGTTAGCTAGGACTACTGTCTCTAGAGATAGGTTCTCCAGACTATTTTCTATCGGAGATAGGAATTCTCCAGAATCATTCTCTCCCTGTCTTATTGTCGGCGATGACGATCCAGAACTGCCAATTTCTATCGCCCCTTTGTATCTTAAATTGGATAACTCTGAAATTCCTTCATCGATGCAAATATCTACGCGTGCAAAACTATGCTATCCATTCGATAAAAAAGACACATGGGTGTCTTCTCAGGGCTTATCTCTTCCGCCCAGTCTAATTGAGTCGAACTCCGGAGAATTTCCTTCTGGATCTGAGTTTTTACCAGTAACTTGGAGTTCATTGCACCATGACTCTTCCTTACTAAATATGGAGTTTCAACCCTCAATAATCGCGTTAATGGACGCTCCACAGCTTTCGAATAGTATCGGTATGATTGAAACGGCACTCTTTACCATTCGAACTAGCTTCCCCTCCTCATTGATTTGGGCACCTGGCATATCGGGGCCTGACAATTGCGCACTGCTTTCATGGATGGGGGTAGATATTTTTGATTTGGCTAGATCTAGACAAGCCTCATCACTTGGCGTACTTCTAACAGAATCCGGTCCAAGACTTCCAGAGCCTTCCACAAAGGAGGACCCTTCTATGGTTACTCAATGTGAAATGTGGGTGAATGCAATTTCTTCTACTAGATCCGCAATAAGGGCAGGATCATTGAGGGAGTTAGCTGAAATTCAGAGTAAATCTAGTCCGAGGTCAGTAGAGCACCTAAGGCGGCATGATCAACTTTCTCTAGACAAATCAGGAACATTAGGTATGACGAAAAGCTCAGTTCCGTTTGGAACACAATTGAGGTGTCACTCATTCGAGAGTAGGAACGATGTAGCGCTTCGTCTTTGGAGAGAAAAAATCGCTGAGAAATATGAGCCTCCTGAGAGAATGAGAGACGTATTGGTCCTTCTTCCTTGCTCTGCAAAGAAGCCCTACAGACTCTCAAAAAGTCACTCCAGATTTAGGAAATCAATTGGAAATCGTAGAGTGCACGAGGTCATGGTCACGTCACCTCTGGGACTAGTTCCTAGGGATTTAGAGGACATTTGGCCCGCAGCACACTACGACATTCCAGTAACAGGGGAATGGGACGAAGATGAATTATCAATAATCAGAAAAATGATTCAAAGGCTTGTTGAAAGGGTCGGCTACTCTTGTATTGTAAATCATTCTGGCATTGCCACAGGATTAGACGGGATCAATGAAATTGATACTAGGAAGGGAGAATCTGCAGGTACAAAGAACTCCCTGGCCAGACTAAAGGATGCCATATCTTCCTCATTCGAAATCGACTCCGGAGAATTAGATTTCAGCCCAAGGGAGGAGAAGTTGAAATCGATATCTAGATTCCAGTTGGGCTCGGATGAATGGCTATTTGGGTGCCAGATAAGAGGTAGGCCTCCTATATTCACCATCTCGAGAGATGGGGAACAAATGGCAAAATGGGATCCCCGAAGAGGGAGGTTCCTATTTTCCAAGTCTAGTCTTGAAGAGCTGTGGGATTTAGGAATAATTAGGGAAGTAGAAATTATGCCTGGAATTGAGTGGACCGGGGATATCTTCCCTAGTATGATTAAGAATTATGATCCATCTATTCTAATGAGTGACGAATTGGCTGTAATTCAGGAAGGTAAACTTCTGGGTTCTGCTAGAGCAGTTGCACCAGGTTGGGAATGGCCCTCCGGGCCCGGAAAACTGGCAAAGTCAAGACATAGATTTTGAACTAATGTCAACAACATTTGCTGCGTAGCGGTTAAAGAGGGACAGCAGGTCGCCCGGCTCCTGAGGTATACAGATGTCTAGGATGCATAGTAAGGGAAAGGGGGCAAGCGGCTCCAGTAAACCCCATTCTAAGACTCCTCCGGAGTGGTCAAACTCTGATAAGAAGGAAGTGGAGGAGTTAATTCTGCAACTCTCTGAAGAAGGCCACTCAAACTCATCAATCGGCACAATCCTAAGAGATAAACATGGGGTTCCTAACGTAAAGTTGGTTACTGGGGAAAGAATTTCCCAGACTCTAGATAGACTAGGAAAGTCAGCTAAACTCCCCGAGGACCTAATGAGCCTAATGAGACGAGCACTAAGATTGATCGACCATCTATCTCAGAATTCTAAGGATATCCACAATAGAAGGCAACTAGAACTATGTGAGTCCAAGATTCGGCGCCTTTCTAGATACTATAGAGAGAACAATCAGATTGACTCGGATTGGACGTATAAGAGGGACCAGCTAAGGCTGATGGTCGAGTAATCACTATTGATTTGTACCTCTTTTGTTTCGTGGCATCGTGGAGACTCTGGCAGACAAGGAGATTTTCTCTTCCATTCGTGAGCCCTTTCGAAACTTTGCTAGTTACGTCCGTAACAGCAAGAAGAAGATACTCCTGATCTCGAAACCAAACATCAGAGGTGCATTGGCCCTAGCCCCTATTGAGGCAGCACTTCTTGATTCGGGTATTCCTTATCGTCGGAGATTTACCGATCGAAGACCAGATTCAGAGCCATTCGTTAATGTCGTTGGAGACATAGGGAAAGGGACAGCCTCGAATAATGGGATTGTAATATCTGAGTTTATCGTTGAAGGTCTAAAAGGTAGCTCTGGCGACTCTAGGAAGGGTCCACTTTCTACCGTTGCACAAGCCCATTATCTTGCCTCGGAAATCAACTCCAGCAGTGAAAGACTTAGGATGATGAGGCCTTGGATTTTGTCAGGAAATTGGATTGGCGACTCCCTCGATAGGACGTATGATCCCGTTTACTCGTTTCTTCGAGACCATCTTTCTGAACAAGGTGTAATCAGAGTAATCCCAGTAACCGAGGTAAAATCTCCCGAATTGGGTATTCTATCTTGGATTGAAGGCACTCAATTACGGGGTGCATCCGATGTTTGGCATACTTCTGACTTAGAGAAAAGAGAACAAATAATGGGCGACTTGGTTAAACCAATTTTACACTCAAAGGCTCCTTCAACAACTAGGTTAGAGGAGCTTCTTTGGCATTGTATTATTGCCCCTAATTGGGACTCAGACCTATCATCTCAGATTTTTGTTGCTAACTCATTTTGGGAGAATAAAACTCCTCTAGAAGCAGCAACCGACATAACAGACAGGCTTGTTTCGAAAGGGCAGATATGACTACTCAATCCTGAGAGTACTTCCGCAGCCATGGCAATCAATCCTAAGTGGCCTGATGTCCGACTCTACAGGATTCTTCTTACCACACGAAGGGCACCTAACCATTCCTCCCTTGTTCGAATTTCTCTGAACTCCCGCTTCTTCAATAACGGGAGAAATTACAGAAGCAGGGAAAACCAATAGAACACTCGAACTAACAACTCCCAGAACTATTGGCATAGGTAAACCGAACCAGTAAATGGATAGAGACAGAATACCCAAAACTCCAATCATGATCATGCTCGGAACTCTTGTTCTCCTCCGGGTTAAGGCCATCCCAATTCCCAGCGCCAAGCAGAGAGCAAATACGGAGATAACCGCAGAAATCAACGGACTGAAGAGGAG
This sequence comes from Methanobacteriota archaeon, assembly GCA_029977385.1. Taxonomy (GTDB): domain Archaea; phylum Thermoplasmatota; class Poseidoniia; order Poseidoniales; family Thalassarchaeaceae; genus UBA36. The sequence continues at coordinate 17,183 of JAPOKZ010000003.1, read as the reverse complement.
CGCATTTTCAGAACCAAACTCCAGTCTAAAGTCAGTATCGGATTCGATATCGGAACTCTCCATTGTGATTATTTCCATCACAATCCACCTCCTGTGAGTGTAGTCTATCTCGTCATTATCTAGGTAAACCCCTCCCAAACCAGAAAGCATTCCAGTCCTGATTTCGAATGAGAGCCCCACACTATCCCAGAAATCATACCCCCCGGGTCTTACAAAATCCTCAATCAGTGCTTGTCTAGATCCACTATCGGAGACGTAGTATGTCGACGAAACCCTTAGTGAAATTGCATCAGAATTGAAAGCTCTCGAAGCCCCCAAGTCAATACTGATTTCCAAAGGTCCGAAGTTGACCGGATCCACGCCAAATACAGATTCCGGATCAACCATCAATCCACTAGAAAGGAATGACTTCATATCCGTCTTTGAGCCCCTAAGATGAGTTTCTAGGGCAGAGAGTTCTGAGTTATCCACTCTCCCGTTCTGCTTCTCAGAAGAGCTAACCTGGTCTGAAAATGTATTAAGATTCCTCCACCAACTGTTAGATCCAAGACTCTTGTTTCCAATATTATCTAAGCCCCATCTCATCCACTGAGACATAGCACCGTCAAATGAAATGGTCGTCTTTCTTTCGATTGATTTGCCATCATATTTGCAGTTGACTTCAACATCAAGGGCCGAACCTCCAGTACGTGGGGGCTCTTCCTCCGGGTACCAGCTATTGTCCCCCGTATCCTGACCGAGAGTGATATCATGGATTTTATTGGCCTCAATTACTTGAGAGCCCTGTAATGAAATGTGGAAATCAGTCCTGACCGAGCCACCGTTAGAATCACTTGGATCCCAAACAAATGTGACATCTACCCAGTCTTCATTGGAGTTAACAATCGGACTTTCGGTAATTTCTACATTCTGAACCATCAGGCCACCTAGTGAAGAAGTCCATATTCTGTCTCCGAAGCCAGAACTCAGTCTAATTGGAAAGAATACTAGACTCCCCTTGACACTCGCATCACGAATTTCCACATTCACTAGTGGAAATGACATTGACATAGCAGCCGCATACTCTTCCGAACCCCAGTAGAAGTTTATTCCCGATTCGCTACCTGGATTTGAAAAAATCATACTCCTGACTGAGAAGGTGATTTCGATCTTGTCATTCTTTGAGAACTGGCCGTCTTGTACTTCTATTGGAATAGAAAGCTCCCCAGATTCGCTTAGGTAAACAGCCGGCAACTGTCCAGAACTTTCGTACGTATTTCCGCCGACTTTTACTACAACCGTTGCGTTCGCAGATACTCCTGCTGAGTCCTTCACCTCATATGGGATGGTGAATGTCCACGTCCCTGAAGAATAGTCTCCAGATTCCCCCCACAAAATCATCCAGGAGCCGATTTCCACTTCACCAAATACCGATGAAGTAACTTCCATAGTTTTCTCTTCCTCTAACTCGGAAGAGAATGGAGTCAATTGCCCACTGTCTGCATCCCCAATCAGGAAAAGATCGAACTCATCAGGGGACTCACAGCAACTTTGGCTCTCTTGGGCATAGGCCATCATAGGGGCATAAACTACTGCTATCATCATCAACGAAAAGGTGACTGCGAATCGTGATTTGGCGCCTTCCACGTCACTCTGATTCGGACTGGCCCCTTCAATGCCACGCAAGCTTCAGGCGAAATATACAGGTTTAAGCGAAATTATAATTTCACTAATTATGTAACCATAGTAGCCTAGCAATTCCTTCTTCAATGCCTTCAAACCTAGCGAAACCGACCCTCTCAAGTTGGTACACTTCTCCATTTCTCAGTTCAAAGTCCTCTAAGAGTCCCTTAACGTGGACAATCTCTTCGCCTTCGGGAACTGACAATATCGCTTCTACTGCCAAATTATCCGGAATCCAATGTACTATCTTCCGCTCATCGCTCCTATCTTCCGACTCTACAGTCGCAGATTGACCTGAAATAAAGACGTCTGCGAAGTCTTTCAGTCTGATCTTTCCTTCGACAAAGTCCTCATCTTGAATCGACACTTTCGCCCCGATTTCCCACTCTCTGAAACCATCTATTTCACCATCTGGATGCCTGGACATTCTGACTCTCGAGAGAGGATCTTTCGAACTAATTTCCAGGCTTTTTGGATTCGAGACAAAAACTCTTCTTTCACAAGAACCGTCTATGATCCTAGAATTAAATGACTCCAATGTCTGTAGTGAAATGGAGATATCCTTCTGAGTCAGCCCAACTTCTTCCCAAAGATCGACAAGAGAACTAGGCTCAAATCCTCTACGTCGAAGTGCCCTAAGTGTGGGGAGTCTGGGATCGTCCCATCCCGTGAACTCTCCCGAATCGATGGAAGAAGACATTCCAGATGTTGAGAATCCACCAAATTCGTGTATCTTCACCCTTCCCCAATACAACGGCTCTGGATATTCCCAACCAAAGTGATCGTAAAGAATCGTCTGCTTTCTCGTACTGTCCATCAGATCCTTTCCCCTGATGATGTGAGTAACTCCTTGCTCGTGGTCTTCAATGGCACTTTGGAAGTCTAATAGGGGCCAGACCTTGTACCTGTCTCCTACTGTAGGGTGCGGGGAATGCTGAATCCTTAATGCAGGCCAGTCTCTCAAAGCAGGGTTTGGTAGGTCCATTTCCGTCTTCACCCTAACAACCGCTCCTCCTTCGCTAACATCTCCGGAGAGCATTTTACCCCAATCATCCATATTCCCCTGAACTGATCCATTTCTACACGGGCATTCAGTCTTCGAAACTCTGAATTCACGAAAGTCCTCGGCCTTACATTTGCAGACGTAACCAAAACCTCCAGCTAACATCTCCTCGGCGTATTGGAGATATACTGGCATCCGTTCGCTTGCTCTGATTATCACATCCGCCGCCTTTCCGGATAACCATTCGAATTCCTCTTCTATCCAACTATAGGCTTCAATCAATGGAGGTTTTACTCTAGTGTCAGTATCATCAAATCTCAGTACTATTTTACCTTGGTATTTTTGTGCATATAAGGAATTGATAACCACGCCTCTTGAATGCCCAATGGATAAAGGGCCATTTGGATTCGGAGCGAATCTTAGGATGACTTCTGAGGTATTTCCTGGAAGATCTCTCAAACCCTCATTTTTCTTATGCCTCTCCCTGTCTAGAGCCTCTGGGGCTAAACTTTCCAACTCCTTCCGAACCTCTTCTATTCCATCTTTACTAGCAATAGAATTAGCCCTAATCACTTCTTTATCTACCAATGTCAGTAGGTCCTGTACACGAGACCTCAACTGTTCTCTTTCAGCAAGCAGCCTCCCAAGAACGCTTCCGGACTGTCCTTTGCCACTGTACTCTATGGCATTCTGTAGGGCATACTTGCGGACTGCTTCCCGATCTTCCAGATCGAAAACTTCCTCCTCACTCATATTTACATCTGAACCAGACACCGGTTACATTTCACCATTCTTACTATTCCCATTCATCTAGGGCCGATTGGAACGCCCCGTTTCTTTCATTCGCTCTAGCCTGAATTGGTCTGTTGTGACTCTTCTCCCAGGCTCTCTGAACATTGGTCCATTTTCTTCTAATACAATCCGCCAGATCGTCTTGCATACAAAGTATCTCCAGTGCATCCTTGGTTTTGGGGTCTGATGGGTACCCGGACCCCAGGTCAATACTCAATTCCTGTGATAACTCTTCTATTGCCGAGTCTCGATTTACTTTGGCAATGATACTCGCTGCTGCCACTAATTCATTCTTCTTATCCATCTTATGTTCTGAATAAATATTACAACGCTGCCAACTATTTCCGAGAGTCTTTGACACATTTCTGCCGAATCTCCCCGCATTAACGTCACAGGCGTCGAGAAATATCTCGAAACCATCTCCAGGTTCAGCAGCATCGCATATAGCTTCAGAAAAGAGGAGAACCTCCAATGAATTAAGACTCCCGTTTTCCATCCACTCATCTATTCTCCTTGCATTGCATCGTACCAAACCGATGGTCCATCCCAATGAATCAGAGCAGGATAAAATTTCCTTATACAAACGCTCTCTATTCTTTTTAGTAAGAATCTTCGAATCATCGACTCCCAAATCCCTTAGAATGGGCCTATCCTTTTCAGGAATATTTAGTGCTGAAACAACTAGTGGTCCAATCGCAGGGCCCCTGCCGGCCTCATCCACCCCTATTTGCCGTGCAAGCATGCAAGTCCCAATACAACTAATTCAATGAAAACTACTATTTTATGAGTCAAAATAGGGAAAATATCATGTCTTCACTCCCCGCTCACCACACATGGGTCCCATATGGCCATTCAAGAAGAAGAAACCCTCGAAATCGAAAGTATCTCGTACCAATTACATGAGAAATGTGGTTGAGTACGAAAAAAAATCTGGAAAGAACGAAGAAAAAAAAGATGACAAAAGCCATCTGGAAAATAAGAAGTTCCTGGACGCAATGAAACTCCTATCTAAAGACGGAGATAAGGACTAGGAAATTGGGTCAGGCACTATTCTGTAGATTGCCTCTAAGTCAATCTCTCCTGCTTGAATTGGAGATTTAATTCCAAAAATACTGCTTACTTCCGGGTCGATCTCACCGAATTCCCCAATTTTCTCGTCTCGAATAAAAATATGGCTACCTCTACCATTTATCCAAGGCCCATGCTTGTGGTCTATCGGCCTGAATTCGACCTCATCTTGATTCGCCCCCATATCTCGAAGAAGAGCCTGAGCAATGCCCTTTGAAGCCGTGAATCCACTACCTACTTCTGCACATGCCCATGCCCCCCGAGGGTAGTTCTTCGAGTCCCTTATCACGTCTCCTTGCTCGTAAACCCTCTGAGGGAGCTCGTGATGACGATTCGCTGCTAGCAGTCTTAGTAGCGAGGGCAGTATGTATTGTCTGAGAAGGGTATGATCAGAAGTAATCGGATTTGATATCTCCGTGACATAACCTTCATCCGGCCATCTCATATTTTCGAATTGGTCCCTTTCGTTTGAAAGGGTCAGACTCTGAACTTCTTGTAGGCCGCAAGCCCTCATACTTTCACCAAATCTTCTCTTTAGGTCAGATCCCTTCAATGGTATGGCATCCAGATGTGTCGTAGAAAGCTTCTGCGGTAGATTCTGGAAACCGAAACCTATTGCGATGTCTTCTACGATATCAACCGGGTGCATTACATCGCTCCTCCACCGTGGCATTTTGATTAGATGCTCTACCTCTCCAACTACACAGTCGGACCACCTCCCTCTATCGTTAGGACCATCTGTTACTGTACGGCTTTCTTGCAGTGTCCCACCCATTTTTCTGATAGAAGATGACAACTCATCTGCGTCCAATTTAATCCCAAGAATTTTCTCGATTAGACTGTCGGGAATTCGATGAACTATGCCTTCTCCATTAGGGGATAGATACTGTTCCCCGTCAGTACCATTTAGTTGGATGCTCTCAACCTTTCCTCCCCTTTCAGACATAGATAGGCACACGAGGAGTAGACAAGCCTCACACGCTCTTTTGTCCCATCCTGTTACATCAATGAAAAAGTCTCTAGTTTCTTCACTTACTGTGGTGTGACTTCCGTTAATAATTGGGGGGAATGACAATACTTTATCCGCAGAGTCGAGAATTATCGGGTATTCATTCAGATTCTCCATTAGATGGGAATATTCTATGCCCTTTGGGTGTTCTGCTAGTATTTTCTCAATACTCATCTCCTTCTCACTAGCTAGAGGGGTGAAGGAAAAATCCGACGACACCGTGGTTACTCGAAATGGTGGTTTTAGGGTATTTAGGTCATGTACCCCTATTGAAGCAAACTTTCGTTTCCTCCCTAGTGTCATATGCAACTTTTCTTGATGATCCATTAAACTCTGGATGAAATCTTCATTTTGTTCAAAATCGGAGCCGGTATCTACGGATCTTACTACCGCTCCCATTACAACAGGCCTCACTCTTCCCAATTCAGGATCAACTGTAAGAGAAATATCACCGGCTTTAACAGATAAATCCGAATCTTCTTCTGTAAGTTCAAGGAATGACCTGTATGCCCTGCTAATTGTCTCATGACTTAGTAGGTCTGGACGATCTGGAAATACCTCTACTTCAACTGACTCTTGGTCATTCCCATCAACCGGGCATCCAATGTCGGGGAGCCATTCTGACCACTCTTCCCATTTATGCTCAATCCCATTCAACCTCTGCACAAATTCTAGTATCGAGTGTTTGAAGTCCAAAGTAGGCATTAACTCACCCTAGTTCTAACCACATTTTCAGAGGCCTTTCATAACCCACAAGCCTTAGTCCGGATATCGCTGCAGTGTCGAAGTCGTCGGCTCTTAGATTCCTCCTGCCAATCCTCTCTATCCTGTCTACTCCGATATCTCTCATCCAACCTCGTATTTCCTTTCCTAGATTCTCAATCTTTGAATGAACATCTCCTCCTTTGTATGGAGATACTATAGCCGTGCAACCAGATGCGACGGCTATCAACAGATCCTTGGCAGTCGGCTCAAAATCGATCTCCAACATTACGAACTTCCCTGTCTCAACGATGCCCATTGCCTTCGATGCAAGGCCGATCTTTGGGAGTGAAGATGCAAGTCTGGAACCGCTAGGAGTCGAGCATACCACTACTGCTCCATCTAGTTCCAAGTCCATTACTAATCTGAATAACCTCCCAATTCTGTCAATCCTACCTCGAAGCAGAATTATCGAATTATTATCCATTCGACTTCTCAAAGAAATTACTAAAGCTTCAATTTCAGAGTCATCAAGTCCGGGAAAATCAGTAATATCTAAAATTAGACCAGAACAATTTCTGACATAGTCGATTGAGTTTGCGAATCCTCCTTTCCCTACGAGTAGTAGGTCATTATTCCTGGTCTCGGAGCGAACAATTGCTGGCACTGTGACTTCGTCCCATTCTTCTGAACCTAATGTAGTCTGACAGCTAATTAGCCAGGGAATTTCTAGCAAAGCACCCTCCGAGTCCGGATCATCTTGTGCAAGAAGAGTGTAGTGGTCAAGAACAGCATTTTCCGCCAGGGAGTCTTCGTTAGGATACAGAGAAATATTGTCAAATCCTTCCATGATGGAGCACTTGGGGCTCTCTTCCCCCTGGTTAATCGTTTTTCCCGGCTCTAGAACCAATGCATCCTCATTTAGCTCAAGCCCCATTGGCTCCAGCATTTTCGAGAACTCTTTGATTTCCGACTTCTTTACAGACCTCATCTCCACGCCGTCGGGAGGGGGAGGGCAACTCCCTGAGACAACAATCCTTCCTCCGATCATTCCAGTTCCTGGATCAGAACCTACTGAACCCATTACAATAATCGCCCCTCCTGACATTCTAGAACCCAAATAATCCCCGGCATGCCCCCTTACTAACAAAACTCCTCCGCTCATAGCTGAACCTGTTTCATTCCCAGAAGAACCTTGGATTGTTATCTCTCCCCCTTGCATACCAAATCCAGCCTTATCTCCCACATCCTTCTCAACCACTGTCTTGCCATTGACATGGAATGCTGCCATCATTGACCCTGCACTTCCTCGAAGAGTAAGGGTGCCTCCTCTGTTTGCTGCTCCCACAAAAGGTCCTAGATTGCCAAGACATAGGACCTTGGCACCTTCAGGCAAGTGTGTAAGTACTCCGAACTCTCCATCTTTGGGCCTCTCGTCTCCTGCCCTGCCCCATCCAATTTTCACTGGCCTACCTTGCTCGAGAGCCTGTTCAACGTATCTGTCAAGGTCTCTGTTGAGTTTCAAACTCTTTATTGCCAACTCCTTCACTTTGGTCCTCCCCTTTGTAATACTCTGTAATCAGAAGGAGGCGACTCATTATTGACTCTTCCCGAATTCGCTATGTTCATAGGCATCCTTCAGACGTAGGAACTCCATAGGCAAGAACATGGGGATTCGATAATGGGAACCATAAAAGTGGCAATTAATGGATTTGGAACTATAGGAAAGAGAGTGGCCGATGCAGTTGATGCACAAGATGACATGGAAGTTATTGGTGTAACCAAGACTGGTCCGAGTTTCGGCTGTGAACTTGCAATAAAGAAAGGCTTCCCCCTATACTGCACATTCGATGATCAGGAGAGAATAGACCGCTTTGAGAAAAAGGGGTACGAGTGCTTTGGAGGCATATCCGATTTACTTTCTATCGCAGATGTGGTTGTGGATTGCGCCCCTGGAAAATTGGGTGCAGAGAATCTAGATAAATATCGCTCTGTAGGGATAAAGCATATTTTCCAAGGAGGAGAAAAACATGACCTTACAGGCCTATCTTACACTTCTTCCGCAAATCACAAGGAGAATATGAATGCAGAAGGAACCAGGGTTGTTTCTTGTAATACTACTGGCCTATCTCGGACACTTGTCCCGCTTTTCGAGCACTGTGGATCATTGAAGGTTGAGTGTACAATGGTTAGGAGAGCAGCCGATCCAGGAGACTCCGGCAAGGGCCCCATAAATGCGATCAAGCCCGTGCTCAAGGTCCCCAGTCATCACGGCCCAGATGTAATGACTGTAAAACCCGAGATTGAGATCAACAGTCTGGCTGTGGCAGTCCCAACTACAATCATGCACGTTCACTGTATAATTGCTGATTTACCAGAGGGGCACGGCCTATCTACTGAGTCAATAATCGACATGTGGTCAAATACACCCAGGGTGATAATAATGAATGGTTCTGATGATAGAATTCCCACTACGGCAGAAGTCATGGAGATGGCTAGGGACATCGGTAGGAAGTGGGGAGACTTGCACGAAATTTTCGTCTGGGAGGATGGTGTGAAACTTGTAGGAGACCGTCTTTACTACTTTCAAGCCATACATCAAGAGAGCGACGTTATACCTGAGAACGTAGACTGTATCAGGGCATTAATGGGGGTTGAAGAAGACTGGAGAAAATCCGTAGAAAAGACAGACTCAGCCATCAGTACTTACTACTCAACATGATATTCAGAGTGGCCCGGAAATAGTCAATAGTCAAAAGAGGCCCTAGCCTCCGAAAAGCGAATGACTTCTGTAAAAGCAGTTTACTTCGCAATTTCATTGATTTTATTTTTACCCGTTTCATCTACAATTTCTTTGGACAGAATTGATGAAGAAAGAGTAATATCAATGCCCTCAGCAAATATATCCGAAAATAACTGGATAGTCCTTCAGAACCCATCGATTAGTGATTATCCAGTTAGTAATACAACCGGATTGATACATTCACCATTCGGGAAATTCGATCCTCTAACTGAATCCTTGCCCCTAGGGCCATGGGAAAGGACCGGACTCTCCGAACCTAATGACGGAAGACTATTCATCGTACAGTCTAGTAGTTCAGACTTACAGGAATTAGAAGACTTGCTAATTTCTCTTGGCATTCAGATCATTGATCATTTTCCAGATGATTCTGTAGTGATTAGCATTACCCCAGAAAGAGAAAGCGCCCAAATTTCTATTATCCAAGAATTGGACCAGGTCAGGTGGGTCGGACAGCTTCCAGCAATGTGGAAGATATCTCAGTCACTGTTCCCGTTGATGGTACTTGATGGAACTCTAATTGATCTCGACATCACTCCTTCTTCTTCCAACACTCCAGAAGAACTATCCAATCTTGAAAGGGATATTTATGAGAAATCGGGAGAATCATATTTGCAGTCTCAATGTGACGAACATCTTTGCAAGGTAAAATCTGCTAAAACATCCCTAATACCATTTCTTGCCACAGATCATCGGGTCCTAAAGGTGGAGATGGGCCCCATTCTAACAATTCATAACTCAAACGCTAGTATCATCTCGGGGGTCAATTACGCACGTTCAATATCGCAATTAGATTTACTAGGAGATGGGGAAGTAATAGGAATTTCAGACACCGGTCTTGATGTCGATCATGGGGACTTCGGAAACCGTCTCAGAAATCCGATTTACAACTTGTTTGGTCCAGATAGTTCTGGAGCTGACTCCAATAGTGGCCATGGGACTCATGTCACCGCAACTCTACTAGGAGACGGCTCGGGGGACTCAAATTCTACGGGAATCGTACCTGAAGCGACATTTCATTTCTACCAGCTAGAAGTCGATAGTTCTGGCATTCTCGCTCGCTGGGGCTCCCTTTACGATATGTTCGAACACTCTTTCCTAAATGATGCCAATATTCACACAAATAGTTGGGGAAGCGAGAGTCTGGTCGGAGACTATACTTCAGATGCCAGGTCAATTGATTTGTTCGCAAACGACTATCCTGAGATGTTAGTAGTATTCTCATCAGGAGACATGGCAAACTCAGGTGTGACTTCCCCGAGTACTGCAAAGAATTCTCTGACAGTCGGTGCTTCTACGACAGGTGCATTTGGTTCTGAAACAGCAGGACATGTCTCTAACGAATCCTCGGTAGGGCCTACTTCTGATGGCCGAATAAAGCCTGAATTAGTTGCGCCGGGAGTAATGATCTGCTCTGCTAGGGCCCAAGAAGCAGGCCTTACAACAGGGGGGACTTGCTCCCAGGCAACTCACTCGGATGGATCAACCCCGCTCTACATGACTCTGAGTGGAAGCTCAATGGCCGCTCCGGTGGTGGCTGGTGCTTCAGCAATGGCAAGACAATTCCTTAGAGAGGAAGTCGGCATCACGTCCCCAAGCTCTAATCTAATCAGAGCACTACTCGTAAACGGAGCAGAAGATATTGGGGAATTGGATGTACCAAACCCCACGGAGGGTTGGGGACAACTAAACATCTCGAATAGCATATTTCCTCAAAGTAACGGAATCAACCAATCCTTATTTTTGGATCAAGACCGACAACTTCTGCCGGGTCATAGTTTCATCTACACATTCGAAGTCTCTGGGGACAACGGACTTGATGCGACACTATCCTGGAACGATAGGGAAGGTTCCGCATCAGCAGACCAGAATATAAGTCGATTAGTCAACGATTTGGACTTAGTGGTTACATCACCCTCGGGCGAGCAGTTCAATGGTAACGACTTCGCTAACGGATTTAGTCAGTCTAGTGGAAATATAGACCATTTGAATAACCTAGAGAGAGTTAGAATCGCTTCTGCTGAATCAGGAATTTGGACAGTCAAGATAGGACATTCCGGAGGATTCTCTCAGGATTTCTCATTGGTAGTTTCTTCAAACGCCATAGAAATACAAGAGGCCGACTTAACAGTAGTTCCTAACTCCATTTTCAGCTCCGAAACCAGCCCTCTGAAGGGGGATACAATTTCCATGCAACTTTCATGGATTAATCAGGCTACAGCACCAACTGGCGAGTACTCGATATCACTAGAGGATGTGACCGATGGAAATGAAATAGGGACATACTCAATGACCTCACTATCCGGAGGGGGGATCGAGACATTCTCCATATACCACTCATTCCAGTCTACAGGAACTCACTTGGTCAGACTCACTCTTGATTACCTTTCGCAAGTGGATGAATTGAACGATGAATCAATAGGGACAAATAATAACATCTTCGATTTAGAATTCAATGTTACAGAGATTGGAGTCAGAATCATTCCACTTATGGAAGATGGATCTACGCCAACAGATTTCGCGGAGACTCAGGATGCTAGGAATCGAGAAATAAATCCAAGCACTGAGAGCTGGGCAAACTTCCAGTTGGAGCTACTTAACGAGGGAACTTCGGAGACTACAGTAGAACTTTCAATTTCAGCAGTTCAGCAAATTGGCGATTCAGGAATCATGTCATCTCCTCAGGATGAGTGGTCCGAGACACTGAGTGACTCAGGGCCATGGGTCCTGTCTCCATCGGGAGAGTCCGGGGACAGAGTCCTAATTTCCCTTAACCTCACAGACGAAGATGCTGATGTAGAGAGCAGATTCGCCCTTCCTGGCCATTTCGTGACTGACCTTATTCTATACGATAAGATGGCACCAACAATTTCTCATTCTGTCCGACTTTCTGTGGATATAGATAGGGTCGAGGGCCTATTCACAGTTCCTGCAGGGACAGAAGACCTAGGGGCAGAACCAAACAAATTCGCACTATTCACTCTCTCGGTCAGGAACATTGGCAATGGCCCTACAGAATACAGTATTTCATGTGAAACTGAAGATAGATGGATAGTCAACGTCGGAAGTAGTCAGGCTCCCGAAGTAACAATAGGTCCGCTTAGTAGACTACAATTCGTACCAGTGCCGATTCGTGTAAAGGTCCCCCCATCCTCATCCGGCATACTTTCAGGAGATACAAATCTTGTAACTTGCATCACAACTTCAGTTAATGACCCCACTCTACAAACCATCGAGACTGCCACAGTTGAAGTTCTGGAGAGCAGGGCATTCTCTACACAGATTTCAGATATGGAAGGAAACCAATTTGGGCCTGCTGCTATTACTGAATCACGCGCAGTACAAAACGGGGATACAATTTCTACAATACTAATAATTTCCAATAGGGGAAACGTTCCCCTAAATTTTGACGTAAGGGCATTGTCATCCAGCAATACTTGGCCAATTCAGGTTTATTTGTACGACGAAGAACCCCCCTTAGGAGAGGTCACAAACATCGAAACCACCATCGATCCTGGTTCCGAATCTAGAATAATAATCAGGACTATTGTTCCCTTAGCTTCTGAAAGAGGGGACAAGAATACCGTGACTATCAAGACTACCTTGGATGATAATATCGTCACTAATGCTACAGTTCTGGAAGTTAAAGAGGTCACAACTCTAGATGTGCAGGCAGACGAAGGATTCCAAATCTCACTGGGACGTGACGGGAATGCCAATATTTTCCTCCATAATTCGGGAAACGTACCTCTGTTGATTGAACTCACCCTGGGAACTCTTCCTGACGGTTGGTCTGGCGGGTTCTTGACGGGCAGTACTTTCTCCATGGATATGAACCGGGACTCTTTAGTTAATATCGCTCTGCAGCTGCCAAGCGGAACTCCTTCAGGGATTCTAGTGGAGAAGGTTCCAGTAATCATTGAATCGACATCGCCCAGCCTCTCTACAGAAACAATCACACTGGAGATGGATGTAATGGTCCTACCCTCAGTTTGGTTGGAAATTCAATCCGAAACCTCCAGTATTCAGGGAATAGCAGAAGGAGAGGGCGCCTCTCTTGTTTTGCAAGTGCAAAACAAGGGTAATACGAAATCTCCGATATATATCAGCCATGAAGATCTTGATGGTTGGACGGTGAACTATCAGTGGCCTGCAGAGGAATTAGAATCTGGCAATCATTATGAAATCATAGTTTCAATAAGTCCTAGAAAATCATCCGAGGACGGTCTTACTCAGTTGCGTTTCTACGCCAACTCGACAGCTCAAGACAATTTGGTAACTTTGACTAATTCATCTTTTGTTGTCGATATTAGTAAATCCCAATCCTCTAATCAAGGTGGCATTTCTGGATTATTCGAAACTTTAGGCCTACCAACTTGGACTCTAGCGATAATGTTCGTATTTGCATTGGCTGCTCTGGTCTCACTTGGAATTAGGGCCAGACAGGAGCTCTCTCCAATCGGCTCCGATGAAGAACTGATTCCACGAGGATCCGCTCTACAGGCAGGGACTAAGGAGGAAAGACGAGCGGCCGCCCTCGACACATCTACCACAGGGGATGTCGTAACCGGTGAGGTCTCAGAGTCAGAGATTATTGATACGCTCCAGGCAACTGCTCCAACTCTGCCCACCCATCAAGTTCCCGAGGGAGCGATGCCCCTGCCAATAACTGGGCTTCCCGACGGCTGGTCAATGGAACAATGGGTCGCATATGGCCACCTATGGTGGGAACAGAACGGCCCCTAAGCCGGTTCATTTTTCTGTAACTCCTCGTGCCACAAATCAATGACAGGCTCAATAGTGCTATTCGGACCCCCAGGAGCAGGAAAGGGAACCCAGGCTGACAAGATCGTAGAATTGACTTCCAAGCCACAGATTTCAACTGGAGATATGCTTAGATCAGCCTTATCTCAAGGAACAGAACTCGGTTTGGAGGCCAAGAAATACATGGAGGCCGGTCAACTAGTTCCAGATAATGTGATTATAGGACTAATCAGGGACAGGCTGAAAGAATCAGACGCCAGTCATGGTGTCTTATTCGATGGATTTCCCAGAACAATTCCTCAAGCAGACGCTCTTGAGTCAATAACTGAAATCTCGGCCGTCATATCCATTGAGGTTCCCGATGAACACATAATAAACAGGATCGTAGGTAGGAGGATGGATCCTGAAACCGGTGAAATCTATCATGTCAGTTTCAAACCTCCTCATCCGGATATCGAGCATCGCCTTATCCAGAGGAAGGACGATAACGAGGAAACAGTTAGGATGAGGCTATCCGCTTATCATGAGCAAACAAAGCCACTTGGTGATTGGTACATGGAAAAGGGCATACTACACACAGTCGAAGGAACTGGGACTATCGAAGAAGTAGGGAAATCGATTTCTAAGATATTGTCTCACCTTTGAGGTTGATAAAATGGTTAGACGGAGCAGGCGAATAAGGTCTAATAAAACCGAACATGCCCAGGAATCGATAGATTTTCTTGAGAAAATTTTCGAAAAATCCATGGCTAGAAATTCACTAATCTCTGATACTGCAGCTAGGCACATTTTGGCGATAGGAAAAAAGCACGGAAAAAGGTCTAGCAGGAATGTGAAGAGAATGATTTGTCGGTCCTGTAAGAAATCGCTAATTCCGGGACAATCATCTAGGATTAGGGTTACGTCAAAAGTTATTTTCAGGACGTGCCTTAGGTGCGGTAGGGTAAGTCGTGAGGTCTATGTTTAGATGGTGATTACTGATGAAGAAAGAACCACCTTCGCATATGATTAAATTAGCAAAAAGTGACTCATTAGAAGTCTCCATTAGAATCGGTAAAGATGGAGTGAATGAACGTTTGATTTCTGAATTGGAGAGCCAATTACAAAAAAGGACAGTTGTCAAACTCAAAATAAACAAAGGACTCGCATCGAATAAGGAGAATAGGACGCAGATTTTCTCAAGTATTGCGGAAGAATCTAACTCTTCTGTAATCTTTCAAAGAGGTAATGTTGCAGTCTTTTGGAGGACTCCCGGCCAGTAGTCTTCATATTCATTCAATCGGGGGGCCCATTATGAACATCTTCAGGGGGGCAGTCCGAGGTCCGATTACTTTGGCAGCCTACATCTTTTTACTACTAACTATCTTGATGCCATCGGTAATAGCCGCTTCATCTAACTCTGGAATATGGGAACCTCCAGAGATGCCGAGTTGGGCAGTCCCTGCATCTTTCGCCATTCTAATAGCCGTATACACGCTAATTATTTTCGAAGTCGTACACAGGGCTCTTGCTGCTGCTCTAGGTGGAGTCGCGGCTGTTGTGACTCTACACTTCATCGGCGATGGGCCGGACCTCGGAACAGTAGTGACATGGATAGACGAGGAAACAATTGGACTATTGATCGGTATGATGGTAATAGTTGACATACTCGGAAAAACAGGGATTTTCGAGTGGGCTGCCGTACAGGCCTATGCCCTTAGTGGGGGATCTGTTTGGAGACTTTCAGTCATACTCTGTACGATAACAGCTGTATTTTCAGCATTCCTTGACAATGTAACAACAATTTTACTGATCGTCCCAGTAACTATTCAGATAGCCAAGGTCCTAGACTTGGAACCAGTCCCATTAATTATCGCAGAAGTGATGTTTTCCAATATCGGGGGGGCAGCAACACAAATCGGGGACCCTCCGAATATTATCATCGGCGCCCAACTATCTTCACAGGCTCTATCCGATACAGGCATAGCAAATCAGGGAATCACGTTCATAGATTTCATCATCCATGTAGGACCTGCAGTGGTAATTGCAATGGCACCTTCCTTCTGGCTGTTATCCAAATTGGAATCTACTGGTCTATCGGGGGAGAAACATCGAAACGTCGATTTACTGAGGCTTAGATATGGCATCAAGGATATCCAATTACTAAAGAAATCAGGTGCGATATTGGCATTGGTAATCATCGCATTCTTCGCTCACTCTGCATTTCACCACCCTCTTCTCACAGTCGCCACAATAGCGATCGGTGGTGCCGTTCTAATGCTCTTGGTCACATCGCCACATCACGTAGAGGAACAACTGGATGCGGTTGAATGGACAACAATAATTTTCTTTGCAGGCTTGTTTATTATGATTCATGGCCTTGAGAACATGGGAATGATTGACACCATAGCCGACGGAATTTCGGATACGATAAAGGGGGCCTCAGAGCAAAACCGACTCATGGTATCGGTACTTCTACTACTATGGGTATCCGCTATCGCCTCTGCGTTTATTGACAACATACCATACACTGCTACCATGGTTCCGGTCGTAATCAAACTGGCAGAAGATCCAGAATTGGGATTGGAACTTGCCCCTCTAGCATGGGCATTGGCACTAGGGGCTTGCTTGGGCGGGAATGGCACCATAATCGGTGCATCTGCCAACGTGGTCGCTGCCGGACTCGCCGAGGAATCAGGTTATGACATATCATTCAATAGATTCTTCAAAACAGGATACCCAATCATGCTTCTGAGCGTAGCACTGGCTACAGTTTACTGTGTAGTCAGATATGCAATACAATGGGATAATGGAATTATTCCAGCGGCTATCATTGGGGCTATGATGATAGCATCTTTATCGCTAACTCCAATGATCTATGGACCTCCGCCCAGAGAGTCGAAAATTGATTATGAGTTGGAGTGAGTAACTAGTGGTAGAGCCAGTCAACACTTCATGTAGTGTCTGCGGGATGGGGCTTCGTCAAATCGGAATATGCCCGGCCTGTGGACATAATCAAACTGTCTTTGAGAACCATGAAGGGGACATCAGCAAGATAGATTTCGATCTCCCATATGGGATTGATTATGCTCCCAATGATAAGAAAATAATACGTATACCTTATGGCATAAATCATGCACCATAACGCCAACATATGATTAGTTTACATCATTGTTCTGTATTATCAGATGTGGAGAGTCTCCCGTCTTGTTCAAATACCATAGGTTGGTCGCAAGCCTGCTTTGTGCGCTCTGATAGATTGCCTATCGGGGTAAGTGGTTGAGGCTGCTGCGCCCTGCGGGGAGACGTAGTGGCCCGAGAAACCAGAATTGATATGCCTGGACACCAGAGGCCTCACATTAGTGAGTACAATAAGAAATAATGATGCTACAACCCAATTGGGG
>JAPOKZ010000009.1:0-32404 GCA_029977385.1 Methanobacteriota archaeon | reverse complement strand
CTCTTGCACCCCCTATCGGGGGCCAAGTCATAATTGTGGTTAACCTCCTAAACCACGAAAAGTCTCGTGGCCGCACTTCCTCGGCTGCGTCATGCTTGATGGAAGACGTCATGGCACTAGGTGCTCGGTCTCCAACGCCAGCTCGACGCAGCGTCTCGCCGACCTTCATGCCGTATAAGAACGTGACGAGGGGGGTTGTGACTGCTTCACTGCAGAGCCCTAGTCTGCTCCGAAGAACTCTCGGAGGACTGGATGCATCTCCATTGCCTGCTCCTTCTGTATCTGCTCGTATGTCCTGAGGATGATTCCGACTGCCAAAAGGAGACCCGTCCCCGTGGCGTTCCCAACCGTTCCGAGGAGGTCCGCTCCTGCTGCAAGTAGCCCTACGAAGGCACCAGAGAAGAGCGTCACTGGAGGTATGTACCTCTCTAGGATCCTCTCCAGAACTACCGGGTTCTTCCTGAATCCGGGTATCTGCATGCCCGTCCTCTCGATCTGCTTTGCGACGTCCTTCGCGCCCATGTTGGTGGTCTCTATCCAGAACTTTGCGAATACGGTTGACCCGGCGGTCATGAAGAACACGTACACGAACACGTGCATCATGATCTGCCACAGGGAGTGCCCGTGAACATCGCCCTGCTGATTGAGCAGGGGTATCAGCCAGTCGCTAACCCCGCCCACCATGGAGCTGTACCACGCGAAGCCGTCGTGGGGTGTTGTCGACCCCTCGTAGTATGATCCGAACCACTCGGACTGGCTCCAAGCCCCGTTGGACCCGAGTATCGGAACGGTCGAGAGAGTCGGGTGGCTGTGGAATAGGAGTGTGAACATGTTCACGTTGGCCAGAAGGGCTGCCATCAGTATGACCGGGATGTTGCTCGCGTAGACCAGCCTGATGGGGTACTGTCCTCTGTGACCCCTGACCTTCCCGTGAGTCAGGGGGAGTTCCAGCTTGCTCGACTCCGCGTAGGCCACTACCAGGAACACGATGATTGAGGAGACCAGGGCGACTATCGGGTTCGCATGCTCCAGGAGCATCATCTCGAACCCGTTCTCCTGAACTAGTTGGGAGTTGCTGGCGGTCCTGAGGGTGTAGAATATCATAGGGAGCGTACCAGAGGGGGGATTTTCGAACGACAGAGGCTGCCCCTCGACGGTTGCAAGTGGGGACAGGGTTCCCACGAACGTCGACTGTGCGACTCCTGCTGCGATGAAAAGGGAGATTCCGCTACCTATCCCCCACTTGCTGACCAGCTCGTCGAGCAGGAACACAAGTAGGGACCCCAGGAATAGTTGGAACACGATTATGGCACCCGCCCATCCTTCGCCGTAGTCAAGGATTAGAGAGGGCGAGGGGTCCAGGAAACCGTAGACCTGTGGTATGGACTCGATCGGGATCATGATGAGGACCAGTATCTTCTGGACCCCCTGGTACAGCTGCTTGTCCGCCGAGTCCTGCAGGTCGAGCTGGATTATCTTGGCACCTGAGAACAGCTGCATTATGATGGAGCCTGTTACGATAGGCCCTATCCCTAGGTGCATGATTGAACCGGAGGCTCCGGCCATTATCGCCCTGAACGAAGAGAATACGTCTAGGGTAGTGTCCGACAGCCCGTAGATCATCACGTTGGTCATCATGAAGTAGATGATGAGGACCAGGGTCGTTGTCCACAGCTTCTGATTGAAGCGGACGTGACCCTCTGGCTTGGAGATGCTCGGGTAAACGTCCACGAGCCTCTTGAGCCCATAGAGTCGGCTCCCCCCTTCACCCGTGTACAGGAGGCACGAAAGTGCCAGACCGGTGGCCAGTCCGAAGAGCACCACCCCTACGAGTAGGAACCCGAAGGCTGCCTTGTCGACCCACCCCCAGTAGGAGAATGCGATTACTATTGCCAGCCATGAGTAGGCCTTGGCGTACTTCCCCACCAGAGGTATCTCAGAGACCTGCTCTGGCAGGTCCGTCATCGTCCCCCACATTACGAATGCTACGTAAGGGATCGAGGTGGCCAGTAGAATAAGGGCCCTGCTCTGGTCATCTCCGCCTGCCGAGAGCTCGTCCCTTACCCAGTAGTACAGTGCTCCCCAGTATATCGCGCACATGGCGACGACACCGAACCAGTTCGGGCCTTTGCTTACCATAGTCTAGCCTCCTTAGGGAGAAGCTACTCCTCTTCCCATTCACCCCAGTCTTCGTCATCGTCGCCCGCCTCTACGGAACCACCTGCGGCCTCCACCTTCTGGATTGCCTTTGCGCTGGCCTCTGCGACCTTGATAGTGAGTGCCCTGTCTATGCTTCCCCTGCCGAGGAGCTTGTCGAATCCCATCTCTGACAGGTCTATCGAGTCGCCATCGGCGATCTCGGCGACCTTTCCTAGGTTGATCGAGGAGTTGACTACCCTGAGGCCGGGATGACGGTTGAATCCGTGCATCCCCCAGTGCCCTGGCATGTACTTCAGACGAGTCATCACCTTGTGCTTGTTCAGGCCTGCGTTTCCTCTTCCTCCTCTCTTTCCGGCTCCTCTTCCTGCCTTCTTTCCGCGGCCGTGGTACCGGCTCCTTCCCCTGAATTTGTTAGTCCTTGAAACCATGATATCCCTCAGTACATCCTCGCTGCTAGTTCGACTATGTCTTCGCCTCTGAAACCCAGTGCTCCACCGACGGAGTAGGCTCGCTTGATCCCACCCCATCCCTTGGAACCTCTTGGCGGATGGAGCCTGAAGACCGGTTTCATGCCCTCGACGTCCTTGGTGGTGGCATCGCCGGAGGCAATAGCCTTGGAAAGTGCCTTGATGGTCGAGTGGTCGCTGCAGGACTTGACCTCTGCGTCTGTGACCTGCTTGTCTCCGGCCATCCTCCCCCTCTCGTTGATGAGCGTGGCTATGGTGTCTGCGTCCACCTCGCCCCATGTGACGTAGTCCTTGGCCTTCTGCAGCATCCCCTCGTAAGCAGGAGTCTTTGGGACGAGAACCGCGTGGTTAACCCTGGTTAGGTTGAGCATGGACATGGTGTCCCTGATCTTCTTAGTAACTCCGCGATCGCTGCGGACTCTGATCACAAGGTAGCTCATGAGTTCCTCCTCCCTACTGTGATATGGAGCCTCTCGCCGACTTGGTCGCTGACCTTTGTCTTGCTTAGCTCCTCTAGTGCGTTGTATGTCGCCCTTGCGAAGTTGATTGTGGACCTGGTCTGTCCGGAGGACCTAGACCATACGTCCTCGACTCCTGCAAGGGTCAGGACCCTCCTTCCGTAGTCCCCGATGACCAGCCCCTTTCCGGAAGGCGCGGGAAGAAGAGTGACTCGAGTTGAGCCTGATCTCCCGGTTGACTTGAACGGGATACTGTTACCCGGTCCCTCTGCCGACTCCCATGAGCCGTTGCCCCTCAGGACTGGGACTAGGTTGAGTTTGGCCTGAGTGATTGCCTTCTGAATTGTGCTGGCGACCTCCTTGCCCTTGCAGACGGATAGCCCGACATAGCCGTCCTTGTTCCCTACTGCGCACAGAACGTTGAATCTGACTCTCCTTCCGGAGTCGGTCATCCTCTGAATCATGTTCACGCTGAGTACGTCGTCCTCCATCTCCGGCAGTAGTGCATCGACAATCTCGACCTCCCTGATCGGATATCCTGTGGCAATTGCCTGCTCGTAGGTAAGAATCTCGCCGTTCATTACCATCCTGCCCAGCCTGGTCCTAGGCTGCCAGTTCCTGAGAGCGGCCAGAGGGTCCGGTCCGCGCCTTCGGGGACCGTCATCTGGGTCCTCTGGAGCCATGGCCAGTGCCAGTCCGGGTGCGATCTGCGTATCTTCTTCCACCTTTTGTTCCTCAGTCATCACTTACCACCCTCTATCGACTTCTTTGTTGCGGCCACTGCCTTGGTAATGTTCTCTCCTATGTGCTCCCCGTTGACTCTCTCGTCATTTGGGAGGACCTTCTCGGAGTGAGGGATTTCCATGCCTGCCTCGACCATTCCCCTGAGTGCTGCATAGGTCCTGTTTCCGGGAGTGGAGGCTGCCAGACCTATGTCCAGGATAGCCTCGGAGTGCCCCTTGGATATAGCGGAGGTTGCTAGTGCGTATCCGGCTAGGTAGCATGCTGGTACAGACTTCCTTGAGGCGTCTGACGGCCACTTGAACGAGTCTACTAGGGACTTTCCAGTTACCGATGCCAGGACCTTGTCTCCATCTGGCTCGTAGGCGACTAGTTGGCACGTTACCTGCGTGTTGGACACTCTTACTACGGCTCTTGGTATGCCGCTCCTCAGCATCCTTGACCTTCTGTGGTAGTCTGTCTCTGCGTTTCTCCTCCTCTTGAACCGGAGTCTCTGGTTCTTACCCTTAGCCATCACTCTTCACCTCCCAATGAGACGCCTTCCATCTCTATGTTGCTCTTCAGGTGGGAGATGGATCGGTAAGAGCCGCCCTTCGCCTTCCTGTAGAAGTGCCTGTACTGCGAGGGAGTGATATCGCCTGACCCTCTGAGTTCCTTGAGAGTCCTCCTCTGGGCCCTAATCTTGGACATCCACCTCTGCTTGCGAGGATTTCTGGAGTTGGCGCTGCCGCTTCTAGATCCTTGGCCCTTCCTCCTCCCCTTGGACTTCTGGAATGCTGACTTCCTGGCTCTTGAGCGGCTGGTCCCCTTGATTGGCTTGGCCTTGATTATGCCATCCTCTATGAGCATCCTGACATCGTCCTTCTGGACAGCGTCGGCTACCTCGCTCAGGTAGTCAGGGTTGACCCATATTCTGTGGATGCCCACGGGCTTTCCCTCCTTCTTCGAGAAGATGGCGGCGGCCATTCGCTTCTGGTTTGAAATGAACATCAGTAATCCCCCTTCTCTTCTATCTGACGGCGGTTCAGGACTCTAAGCCCTAGCTCATCCGCCCTTTCGTGAATCCTTGTCCTCTTCCTGTTGCCGACGCTTGAACCAATCCTGACGGCCTGCCTCTCTGGGTCTAGGCTGTCGAGCTCACCAGCATTGTGGATCAGGACATCCTCGAATCCCGAGGGATGAAGTCCTCTGGCGGCTGCTATCTTGCCGTAGCCAACCCTTGCCATTGGGGATCGGTACTTCCTGTTCTTCCTCATGCTCGAGTCATCTCCCTTTGGCTTCCTGTATCCAGTCTTCGACAGGCGTCGGTACCTGAACCACTCCTGCCTTCGGAACTTCGGCTGCTTCTTCTTCTGCTCGGACCGCTTCTTGAGTGCCTCCTTTGTTGAGTCGTCTAGAACTGGCTTCTGCCTCGCTGTATGCAGATCGTCCCACTCCTCGAAGTCACCCTCGTCCTCATCGTAGTCGTCCTCTTCGAAATCTTCCTCGGAGTCCTCCTCTGCCTCCTGGGGCTCCTCTGCCTCCTGGGGCTCCTCTGCCTCCTGGGGCTCCTCTGCCTGCTGGGGCTCCTCTGCCTGCTGGGGCTCCTCTGCCTCGGATAGCCTCGCGATAAGGTCAGCCTTCTTGCCCGAAAGGGGCAGTCCGCGATCTCTTAGCAGGTCCTTCAGCTCTGGAACAGTGAGATTTTCGTACGCCATAATTATGCCCCCTTGGATGTAATGTATATCCCGTCCTGGAAGACCCTGGGGTCTCTCTTCTTGACCTTGCATGCCCTCTCTATGTTGGCTGCAGACTGTCCTACCTTCTCCCTGTCGGCCCCGGTTACTATGATGTCTGACTTACCCTCGATCTTGACCTGTACCTCAGAGGGGGTCCATGGGAGCTTGGCCACCCGAGGGACCTTCTCTCCGAGCATGTTTGTTATGGTGAACTGGTTTCCATCCACCTTGAGTGTCATCGGGAAGTGGCTGAACACGGCCTTTAGCCTGTATTCGAAGCCCTCATCGAGCCCCTTGACCATGTTTCTCAGGTGAGCCGCCCATGTCCCCGCAATCGCCTTCTCCGATCTTCTTGGGAGGGTGCAGAAGACCTCCAGACCTTCTTCGGATTGGTTGACTGAAACCCTGTTGTGAGTGAAGTCCCGAGACAGGTTGTTGCCCTCCTTGGTGAGTGTTACTGTACTCCCTTCCACGCTTGCTGACATCCCATCTGGGAGTGCTATCGTGTGGGATACTTTGGCTTCTCTTGGCATGCTTTTTCCTCCTAGAACACGTATGCGAGCAGTCTTCCGCCCACCCTCTCCTTCTTCGCCTCGAAGTGATCCATTATCCCTTGGTTGGTAGTTAGTATCAGTAGACCGAAGTCCCTTGCTGGTAGGTATCTCGACTCCCACTTGTCGAAGTCAGACCTCTTCACAGAGTGTCTGGGCTTGATCACTCCGCATCTGTTTATGGCTCCTATCAGCGAGACCTTGTAGGATCCGCCTCTGCCGTCTTCGAGTTTCTCGAATCCGCCTACGTACCCTGAGGTCTGCATGATTGAGAGCATGCTCCCCAGAAGCTTGCTGGCTGGGCTTACCGTGACTTCGTACTTGCCAGCGGTCTCTGCGTTGTATATCGTCGTGAAGGCATCATTCAATGGGTCAAACTGCATCTTTCATCACCTCATGAGTATTTCTTGAATCCTATATCCGGGGCTACGTCTCGGAAGCACTGCCTGCATAGCCTCAGTCCGTGTCTGCGAATCATGCCCCTCTTCCTTCCGCAGCGCCTGCATCCCAGGCTCCTTCCAATCCTCTCTCCATGATCGCGTGCCATACTCTTACTCCTCCACAATATTCAGTTCGAAATTCTCAGTGAACCATTCCTTGGACTCGTCCCTTCCGACCCTATGGGGCATTGAGACCTTCGACTTCCGCCTCCTCCTTCTGGAGACTCGGTGCCCTGGCCTCTCTAGGACCACGTTCACGTCCATTCCGAATATCCCGATGTCAGGATCGTACTTCTGGTCGGGGAAGTCTGTGTAGTCCGAAATCCCGAATGAGAGGTTGCCCTGGGAGTCGAAGTTGTAGGAGGGAAGGGTGTGCTCCCTAACCCAGAATGCATCCTTCAGGAATGAGTGGACCTTTTCCGAGTCTCTGATGGTCACCTTGCACCCTATTGGGGCCCCCTTCCTGGTCCCTAGGTCCCTGTTGGTCTTGGTGGAAAGAGTCCTTGAGGGAGTCATTCCTGTCAGCACCTCTAGGACCTTCTCAGCTAGTTGGAGCCTCCTGCCGCCCTCTCCCACGCCTATGTTGACGGTGACCTTGGTTATCGCAGGCGATAGCATTGGGTTCGCTGACTCGCTCATGATTCAGCCTCCGATGGTATGTCTGACTCCTTGCCGATTACGAATACGTAGTCGGTGATTGTACCGAAGTCCTCGAATGATGTCTCGTTTGGCTTAGGGGACCTCTTGACCTCCTGATCCTTGATCTTGGCTATCTCGCCGATGTGGCTGCCGCCAGTTAGGTATGCGATTGATCCCTTCTTCATCTCAATGTGGGAGGAGACCTTCTGATCGGGGAGGGAGATTACCAGCGAGTCTCCGGTCTTGTAGTCCGGGGACTCATCCAGTAGGATGTTCCTGCCATCATGCAGGTGAACCTGGGTCTTGCCCCCCTTCACTGTAGTCTTGCCCATGACGCGGCAAATCTTGCTGCCGGCTGCCTTCTTGGCGATGGGCCTGTAGCGGAGTTTCCCGTTTTTGTCGAGGATGCATCGGTAGTTCTCGTCTCCTACGGTCAGCACATCCATGATTCCGACCCCTCGAGCCCTGTCAGTCTCTATCCTTCCGTCTACCATCACGATTCTGGAGTGCAGGATCCTCTTCGCCTCCCTCATGTTGTGAGCAACCCCTAGGACGTCCCTGAGGATGATTCCCAAGGGCATGCACATCTCTATTTGGTGACCGCTCGGGTTGGGCTTCTGCGCCCAGATGTTCGTCTTCCTGGTCAGAGGCCATGTCCTTGGCATCCCTAGCCTCTTGTGGTGACTTCTGCTCATTCTGAGGCACCCCCTGACCTGTCGATGATGCTCTTGATTCTCTCTGGGTCACCCTCGTACAGCTTGGTGACTATGACGTTTGAGGGGTTGACTGGGACTGCTTCCTCCTTCCCATCGGCAGTCGACTGGGTTAGACCATCGACGAAGATGAATCCGGTCTTTGTATCGACGGATGCGACCTTCGCCTTCACTCCGGCCCTTCCCCTCGGCTGACCTAGTCTCTTACCTCTTGAGTCTGCTTTCACACTGTTGGGGTGGCTGAAGTCCCCCCTGGTGACTTCCACTTCGTCGCCGACCCTGACCGTGACGGAGCGGACCTGCCTCAGGTCGGGATCGTCCGAGATTAGCCGGGCTCGCATTCTCTTCCTCTTCACGTGGAGGGGTGCGTCCCTCTGGGACGTTCTCTGCTTTCCTGCCTTCTTACTAACCATCTCTATTCACCTACACAATCTGTTTGGCCGTAGCCGCTATCCTTGGCCATCTCTCGGCCGCTTCTCTGCTCACAGGCCCCTTGATGTCGGAACCCTGGACGTCACCTCTCTCGTTGGTGATGACGCAGGCGTTGTCCTCGAATTGGACCCATGTGCCGTCTACCCTTCTGAAGGGCCTTGACTGGCGGACTATTACGGCGTTGTATATCTGGCGCCGTGTCTCAGGAGTGCCTCTCCTCACTGTGACTCTAATCATGTCACCGACACCGGCGGACGGGTATCTCCTAGCGACTCCACCCTTCTTGAGGACGGTGATGAGTTGAACGACCTTGGCGCCAGTGTTGTCTACGCACTCCAGGCGAGCCTGCGTGGGAAGGCCTGAGGTCACTCTCCCTGGTATTCCCTTCATTGGCCTACCCCCTTCTCAATTACGCAGAACTTCACTGTCTTGGACAGTGGCCTGCATTCCATGATTCGTACGTTGTCACCTGGGTTGAGCTCGCCTATGCAGCTCGGAAGGTGTGCGGAATATCTCCTGGTCCTCTTCTCGTATCTCTCGAACTTCTTCATGTACCTGGTAGTCTGTCTCTCGACTACTACTGTGTCCTGCATACCCTCTGAGGACACCACCCCTGTGATTATCTGCCCACGCAGTCTAAGCGTCCCGTAGAACGGGCAGTTCTTGCTTCCGTCCCACTCCCCTTCGGGCTTGTTTACGTCTACGCCTATGTCTCTCATCTCAGGACCTCCTGTATCTCTTGCCGATTCTTTCCTCTGGCCTCTGGCCAACAGCGGAGCCGTTGATTTCCTCGGCTTCGATTGTGAATCGGATCGTGTCCTTGGCCATCGTAATCTCGTTGTCGCTGGTCTGGACTATGATGGTCCTCTTGGTCTCGTCCATTACTACTCCGGTGACGCCGATAAGAGTCGGGTCTGTTGAGTCGATGACCTCCAGATTCCTGGATAGCCAAGGTAGGTTGATCATTCCTGTCATCTAGCGCACCTCCACCTGGTATCCGTTCTGCTCGAGAACCCTTGCTGCCTTCTTCTTGTGGTCTCCCTGCAGTTCGATTGTCCTGCCCTTGACGGTTCCTCCGCTTGCGCAGGCTCCCTTGAGAATCTTGGCTAGTTGGCCGATGTCGATCGCAGTGTCCTCTATGCCCTCTACCATCGTGACCATCTTTCCGTATCTCCTCCTGACCACTGAAATCACCGCCTTCTGCTGTTCTTTGGCTATCTCCTGACAAATACATAGGTCATCTGGAAGCGCACACATGTTGCAAATTCCCGCCAAATCACTCCTCCTTTTCCTGGTTCATCTTAGTCAGGAGCCTAGCAATGCTCCTCCTAGTCTGCTTGTAAGATCCTGAGTTCGACGCGGACCCGCCTAGGGCCTGCTGGGATCTGAGTTGGAGCATCTCGTCACGGAGTTCCACCAGAGTGGCCTCTCGCTGCTCTTGGTTCATCTCGTCGATCTCCTTGGCGCTTACGTGAGTCATGTCACTCCTCCTCCCTTGCTGCCCTTTCTAGGGCCTCTTCTAGTTCGAGAGGGACGAAGCCTGAGGCCTCGACCAAGTCGGGTAGGCCCGATTCACTCCTCTCCTGGATTGTAATCTCGTGAGGCAGCTTGGTCCCTGGCCTCATGATTCTGACGGTGCATCCAATGGTACCGAGCTTCTTCACTGCAGTGGAGAACCCTACGTCCATGAACTGTAGGGCAGTCTCCCCGCAGTACTTGATATGCCCCTTCTGGAACTTCTCTACTCGATGCCTGGCACCGGTTATCTTCCCGCTTAGTATGACGATGCAACCCCTGGCGCCGGCGTCCATGATGTTCTGGACTGTGCTGTGTCCGGCCCTTCTGAAGAACCAGCCTCTCTCTAGAGAGCTGGATAGTCTGCTTGCCATCACTTGTGCGTTGGTTCTGGATTCCTCTATCTCCTCGACTTCGAGCTGTGGATTGTCCAGGTCGAAGTCTTCCTGTAGTCTTCGCTGCAGGTCGTGGATTACCTTTCCTCTCCTGCCGATGACTCTTCCGACCTGTTCTGCCTGTAGGGTCACCTTGGTCCCCTCCGGGGTTCTGTTGAAGGTGAGTCCGCCGAAGCCTGCCCTCTCTGTCTCCTTGAGGAGGTACTCGCGTACGAGTTGTCTGTTCACGTTTCTTCTGATCATCTTGTGAATGTTATTGTCCTTCATGCAATCACCTCAGAATTCGTCTTCTCCCATCTCATCTTCTTCGTCCCCGAAGTACTCCAGGAAGATTTCCAGGTTTACTTGGTAGTGGTTACTTGGAGTAGCCCTGCCCCTGGCT
The DNA here is from genome assembly GCA_029977385.1 of Methanobacteriota archaeon. GTDB lineage: Archaea > Thermoplasmatota > Poseidoniia > Poseidoniales > Thalassarchaeaceae > UBA36. Next base: position 21,793 of record JAPOKZ010000009.1, on the reverse strand, counting down.
CGAGGCCTCATATTCGTGGCTACTTGGCCGCGATGTGCTGCGACGTGGGTTATGACCATGTCCTCGGCGTCGATGTCGTCGAATCGCTGCCTGGCGTTGTCCATGGCGCTGTTGATGAGCTTGATGAATTCCTTCGACGCCTTGTTTGGGAACTTTCCGGGCCCCATCTTGCCCTTTCTGTGCCCGGCCATGGTGTTTCCGCCTCTGCCCTTTCGGGATCTGCGCTGGTATGGGATCGCTCGCTTCTTGGCGACTACGTCGTCCAGGTAGTCCCTGGCTAGCTCTGCGTTCATCCCTCTGATCGCCTTGGCGATGTGATAGCAGTGCTTGTGGTGGCAGTCTAGATTGACCGCCCTTGCAGTGACTAGGTTCGAACCCTCCAGTAGCTGGGTGTATCCGCTCTGTGATCTTCCCTGTCTTCTGCTCATATTCTCATCTCACTTTAGCGCCACGTGCTGGGAAGACCTTGTTGCCCCCACACCCGGTCCTGTGTGCGTGACCGACTTCCTAGTCTTGGCAAATTCACCCAGGGAGTGTCCGATCATTGGCGGGATTATCTCCAGGTTAACGAATTTCTGTCCATCGTGGACCCCTATGGTTGAACCTACCATCTCAGGTAGTATGTACATCCCTCTGCAGTGGGTCTTGACGGTCTTGCCGTTGCTGTTCCTCACCCTCTCTACGAGCTTCTGACACTCTTCTGTCAGGCCCCTACCTAGGGTTCGCTTGACCCTGGACGGCATCAGGGTAGCGATTGATAGTGCGTCGGGGTCGTAGTCCTCGTCCTCTGGTTCGAAGCTGTTGCCCCATGGGTAGAGTGGGATTTCCTTCAGCTCGTCGATGGTGTAGCCCCTCCACAGGAACTCCTTCTTCCTGCGCTCGGATATCTTCGATCTCCTCTTCCTTGCCTGACGCCTAGCCATCTTGGCTGACCTGAACACCTTCCTCTTCCTTGCCATGATATCTACTCCTTCTTCGACCGACCTCTACCGGTTCTTCTGGGTGCTATGTTGCCCACCTTCTGTCCGGGTGGTGCATTCCTAGCAACTGAGTTTGGCCCGTGGACTGCTTGGTGGTTTCCGCCTCCATGGGGGTGATCTACTGGGTTCATTGCGACTCCGCTGACTGTTGGGTATAGCTTTCCTCTAGCCTTTGCCCTGTGGTGCGCGGCGCCTGCCTTTAGTAGGGGCTTCTCGGTTCTGCCGTGCCCTCCTAGGACGCCGATGGTGGCCCTGCAGTTGGCGGGCAGGTCCCTCGTGCGACCGCTGGGTAGCTGGACTCTGACGTAGTCCCCCATCCTAGTGTCGATCATTGCTGAGTTACCTCCGGATCTGGCGATCTTCCCCCCATCTCCGGGCCTCAACTCAACGTTGCAAATCTGTGTCCCCTCTGGTATCTGACTGAGGGTCGTAACGTTGCCTGGCCTTAGTGAGACCTTGTCTCCGAAAGCTACCGTCTGCCCGACTGCTATTCCCTCTGGCGCTGCCAAGTGTGCGATTTCTCCATCATCGAACTTGACCTTGGCTAGAGGTGCGGTGTGCGCGGGGCTGTGGACAAGGTCCACCACCACTGCGATTTCGCCGTTGACCCTGGGCAGCCTGTTGGCTGCAGGGAACCGGTGGCTCGAAACGCGGTTCTTGGGGCTCGACCCCTTTCTCTGTGAACGTGTCCTCTTGCCCATATTCTCACACCCTAGAACGCTCCTAGCTTGAGCGCTGCCTCCTCTGCGTCGTATCCATCGGCCAGGCGGATGCTTGCGTGCTTTCCTGTCCTGTTGATTCTGACGTTGACCTTGTCAACCTTGACCTCAAGAAGGGTCTCTATTGCATTCTTGATATCCTTCTTGGTGGCCTCCCTCCTGACGATGAACTCGATCCTGTTGTTATTCTCCATGTAGCCACCCTCTGGGTCAGCTATTCTCCTGGCGTCTAGGGTCTTCTCTGTGATCCATGGCATGATAATTACGTCATATGGGTCCATCTTGAATCACTCCAGTGCCTCTACTGCCGACTTCGTCCAGACTGTCAGCCTTCCTATGTCCCCTCCCGGGGCGAGATCCTCTGCGCACAGGTCTTTGGCCGTCACTACGTCTACCCCAGGCAGGTTTCGAGCGCCTTTGTCGAGGCCTCCTTTCTGGGCCACTACCAGCAGGATGCTCTTTGGGGTCCTGTACTTCCTCCCCCTCATTGTGCCCTTTCCTGCTCTGATTGTCCTTCCGCTCTTCGAGCGATCTAGGTCCGACGAGAGCCCTAGGCCCTCCATCATGGCGACGAACTTTCTGGTTGAGTACTGATTGGGGATGGATTCGATGTCGTACTTCTCATCCGACTTCCCTCTGGATTCGACGTAATCGTCGATGATGATTGGGAACCTGATTCCCTCTTCGAACCTATGTCCCCTGGACGAGACAGTGTCAGGATCGCATGACGCGGCTATAGCGGAATCGCGGGCTATCCTCTTCTCCCTCGAGTTGATCTTCTGGGACCACTCCTTCTCCACCTTCGGTCCGTGAGCCCTCCTTCCACCTCTCGTGTGGGGGTTCTGGGCACCTGTCTTCTGTCCGGCCTTCCTCATGATTCTGGAGACACCTCGACCCTTGCCCCACCATTCTACTGAGTGCTTCATACCGGGCTGTGGGGACCGCTTCCCGCTGTGTTCCCTGTGCCCATAGGATTGCCTCCTGTTCGCTCTTGATGCTAGGACCGCAGATCTGACCAGGTCTTCTCGAATTTGTGATGTGAATGCATCTGGAAGTTGGACTGCCTTACCGTCCTTCACCTCTACAGAATAGGTCTCTGCTAGTAGGCCGGCGTCCATTTCCTCCTGGACTACCGAGTTCACCAGATTGTATGCCTTTGTCTTCAAAATATCACACTCCCTGCTTGCTCGATGTACTGACGTAGGTTACGTCGACCTCGCCTGGAATCTTCCTTGGGCGAGTTGGGTCTCTGAATCGGATTAGTCTCTTGGCTGGTCCTGGCAGGCTCCCTTGGATGATCATGTAGGGGTTGGTAACCTCTCCGTAGTTCAGGAAGCCTCCGGAAGGGGTAATCTCTGACTCTTCTGGGTTAGATATCCTCAGGATCTTCTTGTTCAGTTCGGTCCTCTTGTGGTAACCGACCTGTCCTGCCTGCCTGATAGTCTTCCTGACGTACCCGGTTCCGAAGTCTCCCATGTTACCTCCCTGACGCCTCCTCTTGCTGTTCTTATGGCTAAGGAGCTTCAGGCCGAACCTCTTGATGGAGCCCTGCCATCCCTTGCCCTTAGTCACGCCAACTACGTCGACCTCCTGACCGACATCGTATACGTCTTCGACTCCTATCTCCCCTCCGAGGCGTTCAAGAGCCCAGTCAAGCTTGGCTTCGATGCCGCCCCCGGTTAGTCCCATCTCCATTATCTCGGGAGTCTTAGAGGGGACGCTGCGAACAGATTCTGGTTGCGTGCAAACGATTAACCGGACCTCTGAAAGATCCTGTTCCCTGAGGGATTTTGCTGCTTCCTCCGAAGGCTTGGAAGGTCTCTTGGGTATTCTGCCACCGCGCTTTGCCGGCTTCCTGCCTTGCTCCTCATCCCTCTCTCCTCGGGTCTGGTTTGCTAGGCGAGGGAAAAGATTCGTCGGGGATTCTTCTGAAACGTCGGCCCAGACCTCTCCTGCTGTCTGCTTTCCGTAAGGGGTCATCCTGTAGCCTCTGACGGCTAGTACTGTCATCGGAGGGGCCTCTACCACAGTTACTGCCTTCCTTACTTCCTGTCCTGCAGAGGTCGACTTTGGGTTCGTGTCCCTAATTAGGAGATGAGTCATTCCCGCTTTCCAGCCGGCGAAGCCCTGAACCCTTACCTCTGAGGCTTCGGTTTCTGGCCATGATGTGATGCGAGGATACTGCCTGACAGTTCTCTTTCTAGGGCCATAGCCCATGCTACCTCGGCGGGGCTTGGATCTGTCTGCCATTGCATTTCCTCCTAAATTACCGATTTTGGCCGCAAGCGGCCAATTCCGGGCCTACCACGTACTGGAGGCACCGTGACACCGGGCCGAATCCACGAATGCGGAGACGGTTTGTGGGTTGTTATTCAGAGCCCTTTGGTGTCTGGTACCTCACGTAGTGAGCGGCCTTGCGACTAACATACCCTATTTGAACGAATCGGGGCACTAATCGACCATCCCTGATGGGTGTAAGGCGTGAAAACCCTCAATGGAACTATTTTGAACCCTGACTGAAGAGGTCTTTATCCATGCTATCTCATGTTGACCATCCGGGATTGGTTTCTGGCAATGTAGAGGCTCGGGCATACCAGCTACAAGCAGTAGACGACGCCATGGCTGGCTCGACGCTGCTAATACTCCCTACCGCGGCGGGTAAGACGGCAGTCGCTTGGATGTCCATCGTGGAAAGGATGGAGCAGTCCATGGGTTGGGCATTGGTTATCGCCCCGACCGTGGCGCTCTCGAATCAGCACTTGGAGAATGCAATCCCGGTCTTGTCCAAGGCAGAGGAGTGGTGTCCGATAGTGCTGAGCGGTCAGCAGACCGCCTCGAAGAGGCCGGAGATGTGGAGTGGTTCGAAGTTAGTTTTCGCGACGCCCCAGGTAGTCAGGAATGACGTCAGAAATGGAGTCCTTTCCCTGGAGGACTGCTGTCTACTGGTTGTGGACGAAGCGCATCACTGTACGGGAGAGCACGCTATGGCGGAGGTTGCGGAGATGTACCTAGCCCAGTCAAAGAATCCGCTAATCCTAGCAACTACTGCAAGCCCCGGCTCTAGGAAGGAACAGGTCCACGAGATTTGCAGGAGGCTTGAGATCCAGAAGATACACCTTAGGACCAGGGACGATCCAATGCTTGCTGAATTCTTGGCCGAGCTGGAGGTAGAGGAGATGGGGGTGGCAGTGCCGAGTGAAATTAGGGACCTCGTGGAGCCCTTGAGGATCTGGCAGGAGGGGATAGTGGACAGGGAGAGGAGGACAGGGATGTATGTGATGCCCGGTGCGATCAATCAAGCTGGACTCACCAATGCAATGGACAGAGCCCAGTCTGCGATACAGAGGGGAGACACAAGAGGTTACAGATCATCATCCCAGATGGCAACTGCAATGAGGCTGCACCACCTAATCAACCACCTACTATGCCAGGGAATAGCAGCATCGAGGCATTTCCTCTCAAGGATGGAAGCCGAGGACTCCAAGAGCAAGTCTGCCAAGGACTTCCTAAGGGACCCTAGGGTTAGGTCGTTATCCGATAGGCTCCTGGAAATGGATGAGGTTCACTCCAAGGTTGGAGCGGTCCGACGTATGGTCCGAGAGAGGATCAAACGGGATCCGGAGTCCAGGATTATCGTATTCGCGAACTACAGGGATACAGTGGAGGCTCTGGAGAATGCTCTGGCTGGGCTTGAAGGAGTCAAGGCGATCCAGTTCATAGGGCAATCGAGTCGGTCTGGCTCTGGAGGACTCACGTCCAAGCAGCAGATTGCCAGGCTCGACGAGTTCAGGTCGGGAGGTGCGAACGTATTGGTCGCCACGTCAGTGGGTGAGGAGGGCTTAGACATCCCGAGCGCGGATCTGGTGATTTTCTACGAGCCTGTGTCGAGTGAGATCAGGACGATCCAGAGAAGAGGTCGTACTGGTAGGAGGCGAGGAGGCGAGGTAGTCGTCCTGATCGCAGAGGGAACGAGGGATGAGGGGGCCAAGGAAGCTGCGAGAAGGAAGGAGGAATTCATGCACAAGGCTGCCAGAAGGGTTTCCAGGAGCCTTAGCGGGAGTCCTCACAAGGATTTGTCGAATCTCTCCAGGTTCACCGTATCCACTGGTGGCGTCTTTGGGCCTGCAGCTGATTTCGTGCTCGAGGCCAGAGAGAGGCACCGGGGTGAGCTTGCTGAGGAGGACAATACGCCCGCAAGGGATGCCAGGCTGGCCAAGGAGGACCTCCCCCCAGAGAGTTTCCGACCAAGGGGGCAGACTGGTCTAGATCAGTTCTAGTCGCCTATCACTGCGATTCTCGTTCTGAGTTGGGCGAGCCTGTTGTTGTAGTGCCCCAGTGAGAACGCTAGTAGCTCAGTGAGGTGGATGACGGGGATATTGGTCGATATTCCCGTGGACCGGCTAGCCTTGCCTTGGTAGACGTCGAGGGCCGTGTGGGACAGTGTACAAGCGCTCACTATTATCGAGGCTCCCTCTGACTTGGCGTCTTCTATTGTAGAGGCGATTTGCCTGAGAACCGTGGCCTCCTCTGCGAATAGCCCGGGCACTCCGACACTCTGAGTCCTGCTCTCCCACTGGACGGGCTCCCCCCCGAGAGCCTCTATCAGTAACTCTAGGTACTGAGGATCGTATACGTCATCTTCACCGCAGGCCCCCTCCTGTTGCATGTTGGGACCGTAGAATCCGGCTATTCGGAAGTTGATTGGGTTCCTGACCTTCTCCCTGACCTTGTCCAGACCGATCTCATCGACGAGGACGTGTAGAAGGTGATTCACCTTGGTATTTCCATGGAACTTCATCCCTGTGGTTCGGCTCAGGACTTCCTGGGTCTTTCTCATCAGCAGGGGCTCTTCCTTCAATCGGGACAGGTCCTCGTGCATGTTACCGGCAGTGGCAGCGCAGGGGGTGATTATGTCGGCTCCGAGGGACTCGGCTATAGCGAAGTTCCTGGCGTTCAGGGTTACTTGGAGGACATCATTCGCTTGCCTGATTATCCCCGCTCCGCAGCTAGTAGCACCCTCCATGGGCAGGAGTTCCATCCCGAAAGACCGGGCTGTGGGCACCATAGTCTGGTTAACCTCTGTGGCGCTGCTGTGTGCGACGTTCCCTGGGTGGTAGGCATACTTGAGAGGCATCAGAATCTTCCATCCATCTCGTTGAAGATTGCCACGACCTCGTGGTGTTTGTCCACAGAGGAGTTGAACTGCTTGGGCATCTTACCTATTCCAGCGGGGGGAGCGACCATCCCGAGCATTCCGTTGAACATATTCCCGCCTGTTCTCGTGAAACCAAGGACCATCCTGGCAGTGACTCCGGAGAATAGATTTCCTAGTAGTGCAAATGGGCCCAGTGCTTGTCTGTAGATCACTGTGTCGTTGACTAGGCCGCTGCTCTTGACGGACCAAGTGTACCACCACACGTGCTTGCCGTGCTTGCCGTTGAAGCCATCTTCGGTTATGACTGAGTTCTTTGCCTCGAGCAGGGCGTCCGAGACCTCCCGGGGTACCGATGACTGGCGCCTGATGGGTGCGAAGTCGGTCTCGGCCTTGATTCCGTTGTTTGAGGAGAGCATTTCGTCTATGGCAGCCCTCTTGGTTGGGGAGGTGCGGGGGTCGTTCCTTCGGGACCAGGAGGATGCGAGGACAGCGGGGCCGAGGTATCCATTCGCATGAGGGATTGCATCGGAGCTTGAGTGAACGATGTTTTGGCTGGCGAAATTCCTGATTGAGTGAATCTTCGCTGCAGCACCAGGGTCCATGGTGCCAATAGCTCCCTGCGGAGTTTGAGCGCCTTCCCTTGTCGCAGCCATCATCCATGGTTCGCTGGACTCGCGCTTCCTCTCTAGCGACCAGGGGTCTATCGCCAAGTCGCGAATAACATCGAATCCGGGTAGTGGTTCGATTCTGAGAGATACCTGTCCGTCCCTGATCGGAGCTACTGAGTCCAGCCTAGTCAGACCCGGTAGGACGAGTCTACCGTTCACAGAGATGGCAGTGTTGGCGTCGTCCGCCGTACCGTCCCTGAAGGTCAGAGAACCGTCCTGGGTCATCTTCAGAGTCCTCAGAACCTCGAGGACTGACATGTTAGCTGAAAGAGAGCAGAGCCAGGTGTCGGTACCGGTGCTGGATGTCTCTGGATCATAGCGGAATATGGTGGCCTCGACTTGAATGGCCTCAATGGCTATCTCGGGCATCGAGAAGCCGTCCTCTCCCTCGGCACCTAGCGAGGTGCCACTGGCGTACATCTTGATCGAGTCGACCATATCCTCGTGAAAGTGTCCGGTGCTGTCGACCGCTGCCAGAGCGGGTAGGGCGTCCATCAACCACTCTGCTGCGGGTGCATCGTAGTCAACATCGCAGTCAAGGCGTTCGATGACCCTCGTTGCCCCTAGGGTCTCGAACTGTCCGTCCCAGTCCTTTCCTGACTGGCAGAAGAACTCGTAGCTGCTGTCCCCGAGTGCTAGGATAGCGAAGTGTACCCCTTCCATCCTAGAGGCGGAGTCCGAAATAGAGAATTGCCACAGATCCTCGGCGTTATCGGGCTGCTCGCCCTCGCCCCAAGTGGAGCAGACGATCATGACCCTCTTCTTGCTGGAGAGGGAGTTGAAGTCGAAGCCATCCATGTCATGCACTTCTCCCTCGAGTCCGTATGCCTTTGCGTCCTTGGCAATCTTAGCGGCGAGCCCCTCTGAGTTTCCTGATTGAGACCCGAACAGGAGAACTAGGGAGCGGTCTCCCGATGAAAGTAGGTCGTCGATTCCGCTCACGGAGTCCACGCCATCTGCTGCAGACTCTTCCTCGGCTGGAGCCTCTTCTGCCTCGGACTCATTAACGGCGTCAGATTCTGCCGGGGCTCCACCCCCGATTGTTGCGAAAATCGAGAGTGCGCTGGCAGTGAACTCTGCGGCTAGATCATCGTATTCCACATCGCAGTCTACCCTGTCTAGGACCCTGGTCGCTCCCTGCTTCTCGAACCAGCCGTCCCAGTCCTTTCCAGACTGGCAGAAGAACTCGTAGCTGGTGTCTCCGAGTGCGCAGATCGCAAAGTTGCACCCTTCAAGACTGGGAGGTGAGTCCCCGTTTGCAGCTTCCCAGAGGTCTATCGCGTTGTCGGGCATATCGCCCTCCCCCCAAGTGCTACAGTAGATGAGGACGTTCTTTGATCCGGCGAGATCGGCTATTTCTATCTCGTCCATCCCCTTTACTGTGGGAGAGAGCCCCTGTGATTTCGCCTGCTTTTCGGCTATGGAAGCCAGATCCTCTGCGTTGCCGGACTCTGAGCCGAACAGTATGAGAAGGGAAGAGTCTGACACAACATCACCTACAGCCTTGGCTTGCTACCCAATACGACGGTAATCCGACTATTGAATATGTGCTTTCGGAGATGTGCTTTTTTCTACGAATTAGGGATATTTCACATATCCATTCCTTCGAAGTCCTCTGGCATGGGACCCGCTCCTTTGCTGGAAATCACATCGTCGATTCTAAGGATCATCACTGCTGTCTCAGACGCGCTCTGGATTGCCTGTTCCACTACTCGGCTTGGCTCGTATACCTTGGCCTTGGCCATGTCGACGACCCCGCCCTTGTACACGTTAACACCGTGAGTAGACTTGCCCTCCGAATGAGCCTTCCTTAGATCGATGATCGTGTTCACCGGGTCTAGTCCGGCGTTCTCTGCTAGAGTCCTAGGAATTACCTCGAGGGCGCTTGAGAAGGCCTCTATTGCCATCTGCTCCCTTCCTCCGATACCCTCGGCGTATGACCTGAGGTCACGGCTCAGAGCGGCTATGACGGAGCCACCTCCAGTGAGGACGGAGCCGTCTTCATGGGCTACTGCAACCACTCCGATGGCGTCCTCGAATGCTCGCTTGACCTCATCGACAACGTGCTCTGTGCCGCCTCTAAGCAGGACCGAGACGCTCTTCGCTTGTGGGCACCCCTCAACGAAGACCATGTCTGAATCTCCAATCTTCCTCTCCTCTACCTTGGATGCAGTTCCTAGGTCTTCTCCGGAGAGGTCATCGAGGTTGTTTACGATTCTTCCTCCTGTTGCCTTGGATAGAGCCTCCATGTCGCTCTTCTTGGCCCTCCTGATAGCAAATATCCCTGCCTTGGCCATGTAGTGCTGGGCTAGATCGTCGATTCCCTTCTGACATATCACTGTGTTAGCACCACTTTCAGAGATCTTATCGACAAGAGATCGAAGGAACTGCTCCTCCTCGTCCAGGAACTGGGAGAGCATGTTGGGGTCAGTAATCTGGATCTTGGCGTCCACCTCGGTCTTCTTGACCTCGATGGCAGAATTAACCAACGCGATCTTGGCGTCTGAGACGCTCTTGGGCATTCCACTGTGAACCCTCTCCTTGTCCAGTATGATGCCGTCCACTAGGGTGCTGTCCCTGATTGATCCTCCCTGCTTCTTCTGTACCTTGATGTCATCTAAATCGACTATGGCTCCCTCATCGTCCTCCTGCGCTACGGAGAGAACTGCTTTGACGCTGATATCGGATAGGAACTCCTTGACTGCTCCGGTGCTCTTCCCGGTCAGAGCCGTCTTTGCAACCTCTGTCAGCATCTTCTCATTGACTCCCTTTCCATGGGTGTCGATCAGTTCTACTGCCTTGTCTGAGGCTAATCGGAATCCCTCGCATATTACCGTAGGATGAACGTTCTGCTCGACCAGGTCCTCACTCCTCTTCAGGAGCTCTCCTGCGATCACGACTGCACTAGTGGTGCCGTCGAAGCAGTGCTGCTCCTGTGTCTTAGCTATCTCGATAATCATCTTAGCAGCTGGATGCTCGATTTCCATCTCCTTCAGTATGGTAGCTCCATCGTTGGTGATTACGACATCACCCATCGAGTCTACGAGCATCTTGTCCATGCCCTTTGGCCCTAGAGTCGACCTCACAGCCTCAGCTACTGCCTTGGCTGCCGCGATGTTATTACTCTGTGCGCCCTTTCCGCTTGTCCTTGTTGTACCCTCTTTCAGGATGAAGATTGGTTGTTGTCCGTTTTGCATGTCATTCACTCTCGTAGGTTCGACGGGCGGGGCAACCGAGGGGGGGTCATAAGGCCTCCCAATCGTCCTCTGGGCCCATCTCAGGCTACTCTTCCTTCTGCGAGTCTAGCCATTGCTGGCCGTAGTACTGCCACTGCTCCATGGTCCAACCCTCAGGCAATCCACTCTCGGGTATTGCGGGGACATTGGACTCTACTGGAAGATCGGGTGCCTGCTCCATGGGGTTTGACGGCGGTGGAGGCTGCTGGAAAAGGTCCTGAGAACCACCGTACATCGAGTTAGCAACTTCATCGGCCGAGGGCAGTTGGTCAGTACCTATCTTCTCCCCGCTCCAACCCTCCACGGTCATAGTGTAGTCGCCTAGGGAAGTGTGCTCCTCAAGTGGAGCCCTGGCCCTCTGCAGCACTCTGAAGGAAGAGAACAGAACGGCTCCCATGACGGCTAAACCTATTGCTACTAGGGCGAAGTTGGCAGCTAGCCAACCCACTTCCTTGACATCGGTCCCCTCTGGGATCGGGTCTGGCTTGTATAGAGTGATCTGGGTAGTCCTCTTGGTCGTGTCAAGGTCGCTGATCACAACTAGTGAGACGTTGAAGTCCACAATATTGGCTGCCAGGTTTTCCAGGTTCTCGTCCCTAACATCGATATTTATGGTCACATTCCTGCTTTCTCCTGCTTCGAGAACGAAGTTCCTGTCATCGTCATCCACTCTCGCGTCATAGACAGTCCAGAGGTTGTCCAGCTCAACATCGGCTCGAATCTGCTGATCTAACTCTGGGTGAGCGCTGCGTATTGAGAATATGATGAAGTAGTCATCTCCTGATTCGCGTATTTCAGCCGCGTTGGAAAGCAAAGAGGGAGGCAGCACTACTAGGAATCCCACTGTGCCCACCTCGAATCTAGCTTCGCCCTCAGCGGAGTTTCCAGACTCAACGCTGGTAGCCTTGAGTTTGATTATCCGAGGACCAATCGCTTCTGCGTCGAATGAGTAGCTGACGCTTAGCTGAAAGCTCTCTCCTGGAGCTATGTATGGGGTCCTGCCATTGGACAGTCCTGCAACCGATGCGCTGACGTCGGAGGGGAAGTCCAGGTCTATATCGAAGGCGTCGTCCTCGTTTCCAGTATTGGAAATCGTCCATTTCAGAGTCCTTGGATCTGTCCCGGCCGCGAAGACCTCCTGTGATAGGTCCCTGTCCTCGACCGATACCATGTACGTCTTCGGGACCGTCAACCAGAAGTTCGTGACGGACTGGTAGCTTGGATTGGACTGGCTTGTTCCGATTATAGAGACTCGGTAGCTTCCATTCTCCACTCCTTGAGGCATGGGTAGACGCAGTGCGAGAGTTATCTGCCCCCCATTAGCCTCCAGTGTCACCTGCTCGGAGCTTAATTCTGCCATGAGTCTCCAGTTGTCGGTATCCACCCTCAAGTCGAAGGTGTCCTCCGTGTTGCCGTAGTTGAAAAGGAAGACTTGCACTGTGCGAAGTTGTCCATCCGCGGGAGCGAGCATAGCATTCTTGACTGGGGCTATGGCTAAATCGTGGAAGACTGGAACCTCGATGAACACATTAGTTGCGGCTTGGTATGTGTTGGGCAGCCTAGGATTCGCTAGAAGTGTGAGTTGGTATGTCCCGGGTTCCATTCCTTCTGGAATTGACACCTCGGCATTGAGGGATATCTCTTCTACTGGAGACATGTTGACCATTGGCATCTCGTCCCCACCGAGATCATACCACTTCAGATTGTCAGGAGAGAGAGCCGGGTCCTGGAACACCCCTCCCAATGACCATGACGAGAATTGATTACCAGTATTCTTCAGGTCCATCGTGATATTGGCCTTACCGCCTGGCATAATTACGGCAGCTGGATTTGCAAGAGTCTCCTGCTTCAGAGTCATCCTGTATGTTGACTCAACGCTGACGGGGAGCTCGATGTAGTACTTCGTTTCCTGGAAGTTTAGTATTCCGTCATTTATCCATGTGTACCAGAATAGGTCCTGAACAGGGGCACCATCAGGGATTGAGAGGTTGAACCAGGCATTCGTGTAAGTCCTAGCCTTGATCACTTTCGTCTTAACCTCGTTGTCGTGATCATTGAAATTATTGGAGTCGATTCTTAGAGGGAACTCAGACATCCAGGAATCGTTGGACACCTCTGTGAACAGTCTTAGTGTGGTGTCGATGTAACCCTTGTTGAATATCCTGCAATGCAGTGAAGGCGGCTCGGGATCAGCAGCCTCGACAAGGATTGTGTTGCCGCCCTCTGATTCCGGATCATAGAGCGAGGTCCCCCCGAAGTTATCGGGGAAGCTGCAGTCCGCATCTAAGGTGTATTCGTCCCCTCGCTCGATTGCGAAAATGGTGAACGAGTCAATGTGTATCCCTTCGTCTGACAAGGACGAGTTCGAGCGGAACAGGAATGAAAGGGTGAAGCCCTCGTTCTGATGCAATCCTGTCGCGTTCCAAACCATCCTTGTCCAGTCTCCCTCGGTCGAGGATAGGTTCTGGGATGAGTAGTTGAGGTACTCCACACCACCACCTGCTCCAGAGTCCGTCTCCATCATTATGGTGTCACCTGCTCCCATCACCCCCCATGCGTCGGTGGCGATCTGGATGGAGTAAAGAAGGGGGCTGTTCACCTTCACCAAGCACAGGTTGGCCCCGTGAATTGACGAGACAATCGGGTCGTACTCCCCGTATCCAAGGCCGTGACTAGGGTCGAAAACCTGGTCTGAGCATCCATCGTTAGAATTGAACCTCTGCCATGCCCACCTAAGCCTATCATAGCGGTTAGAGGCGTAGTTGTCATTATCTCCGGAGACCTTCCAGTGCCAATCACCGGTCGCACTGGACTCGTTCTCCATCCTCCATGTCCCGGTAGGGAAGTTGTTGGTATCTGGCTGGTATCCGTCTGTGTATCCGGCTGCGTACCATGTCGGAACGCCGAACGGGACCGCGTTGTTAGTGCAGTACTTCCCCTCGTTAGCCTCGTCCTCGCAGAACCCATTCTCTAGAGGGTCTACCCAGAAAGCGATTGGCACATCGCGATCGAGGAGATCATTCGAATCGTCGCCGTCTATCCCTATTCCTGCATCAACAATACCACGGAACGTCACTCCTCCTGATAGGAATCCGTCATCGCTAAGAGAACTGTGGGCGATATCGGGGGTCCATGCAAAAGATTCCCTGACCGACTGGCCAGCTGCTAGTGTGATATTGAATGTCCACTCCTGAATGATGACTCCGATTGGGTGCCATACCTCCAGCTTGGCGTCAGCTGTCACTGGGGATGGGTCTACCCCCTTCTGTAGAAAGGTCACGTTAACCTGGATCATCTCTCCCTTGGTCATGTACTCTAGGGTACTGGAATCCGGCTGATTCCACACCTTTGGTGACAATGTCGAGTTTCCCACCTCTATCCCTGTGACCTCGAAGTCGACTGGGTTGTTTCTAGGGCCTACCTCTGACTTCTTTACGGGTACCTGTGGGGCCTCCATAGCCACGTGGGAGAAGCTGACTGCTAGGAGCAGGAAGGAAAGCAGGAGTGCGCGCACCGAACTCATTGTCATCAAATTGCGGAAATGAACCGTGTAAGAAGGTTGGGGAATGCAGTGCGCAGGGGAAAGAGCAGCGGTCAGTATCTTACTGGCTTCTAACGGGCACCATAGGGCACTTATCGAATGAAGCGCTTATGGTGGCATGCAGTGCCGAAGGAGGCATGGTTGACCGTGGGAAAGTCGGGAAGCAGTTGGTGCTGGTTCTGCTCGTCATTCTGCAGATCACCATGGCACCAGTGATTCTATTCTCACTAACTTACCTAATTCACGTGGACTACGAGGCCGCCCAGGTTAGCATACGCACTGACCTGGCCCACTGGGTCGTATCCGCGGGACTCTCGTACGGACTCATATCGATTGCACTGGCCCTGGTAGTAGGAGGATTCAGGCCGTTCTTCGTGGCAAACCGAGGAGGGATACTACCCACATTGAAAATGAGCCCGAGGACAGGAGACCCTGAGCTGGTGGATAGGGCAAGGCTGTATCTCCAGGGTTCCCCCTACGGAAGGATGGCCAGATTGGTGAACTCAAAGACCAGTGGGGGGGAGTACGACCTAATGGCTGTCCACGGTGGACTGCAGTTACTGGCAGTACCGATGCAGGTAATCCTGATTGCGGTCCCTCTGGCGATAATGGAGGGGGTGCCGGACTCCCTGGTGAGACCCAGCAGGGCCTTCGACCTAGGGATGGCAGGGTACCTAGTCGCGCTCTGGATAGCTGTCAGGGTCCACCCCTTGGTCTCCCATCAGCTCGTGGGCGTAGCGGCCATGTTCAGGAACGTTGTCTGGAGGGTGTCTAGACTCTCCTGGGTGCTGCCAATATTCCTGTACTGGCTTGTAGCTAGGGTTGTTCTGCTGGTCTCTCTGGACGTCCTGAACGTAGACTACGAGCAGTGGCACGAGATGCAGCTGGAGAAGATCATCCTAGAGACGATAGCTCCGGGAGCCGAGGTCCCGGAGACTGCGATACTGGACTTCATCGTGGCGATCTCGGTCCTGCCAATGGCCACGTTCACCACCGTCTCCGTGCTAGGAGGGTCCCAGGAGATGCCAGACTGGATGTTCGGTCAAGAGTCTGCCCTCCAGTCACTCAGAGCGAAGGAGCTGGGAAGTGGGGGGGAGCCGGAGGAGGCCGATGAAGAAGAAATAGCAATCATCGAGGTCGACGACCCTGATGAAGAAGACCCTGCCCCTTCTTCCAGGATGATTGACACCCCGTTCGACTTATTCGGAGAAGACTAGGATGGTGAGATTTTTCGAAACCTCAGGAAGGGGTCCAGAAGGAGATGCCGAATCAGTAATGGTGAGAGGCTAGGGGTATAGACTAAATTCGGTCCGCGAGGCGGCGGCCCGATGACAAATTGGATTAAGGCAATGACAGAGGGCGGAATGACCAGAATTAGGATGGATGCTATATGCGCATACCAGGAAACTGAGGACGGTGGTAAACTACTAGTTTACACCAAGGACAATTCACTGTTCGAAATAGTGGACGATATCCAGGCTATATTGGACAAACTAGATTCTGAATTCGAATTAAATTGATTCGATCTGGCATCGTGGGGTCACTCTTCGTCCCGTACGGATTTCGAAGAGTTTTATTGATGGTTTCTGGTTTCCATCCTTCGCATCAGAGCCCGAATAAGTACAAATCCTATCGGCAGAGTAAGCAATCTTAGGGCAAGATCAGTCATGAAGAACTCAGTACCAAACATATCAGGAAATTCAGAGGTATCGATCCCGATTACAGATAATAAGCCGTTCGAGATTAAGCCAAGAATTGGAAGTCCCAGGATCAAGGATACAACGATTAGATTATTTTCCCACCAAGGTTGCTCCTTGTCCTCCTCAGTCACATCCCCATTACGCCAAAGACACGAATAGTCATTCCTACGTCATTATGGGTTTCGTAATTGATGTCGGCACAAGGTTAACATCACGAGAGGCACACTGGCAGTTGTATGTCCAAATCGCATCAGTCACCTGCTATCCTTCACCCTGCCTGGCCACTGGCCTTAGTTGCAGGAATTATTCTCCAAGGCGGAGCCTACTACATAGGAGTGGAAATCTTTGGATCTCCCGAGGCATATACTATTTTTCTCTGGGTAGCAATCCTGCCATTGGCCATTGCAGGAATTATTTGGCTTAAAGTAACCAAAAAAGGAATCTTCGCCATAGATGAAGAAGAATAGAAGCATCACTTCCGTAGCGAGTGAGCGGTTTATTCGCCCAGTGATTACATCAGAGCCGAGTATAGGCAGATAGCAATCATCGTGGGAAGAACAACCATCGGCAGGGTCGGGATATTGTCCGTGTAGCCTCTGAACTTGGGAGCCGCTACTGTAACTAAGAAGGCTGCTAAACCCATTGCGGTACCTGTAAGAATGGCCTCACTGGCGCCGGCATCTTCGACATTGAAGCTGCAGTAGATGTTGATCATGGCTAGGGACAGTAAACCCCCTCCGATAGCCATCCTCATGGCAGACGATTCCCCACTTTCGATGCCTTCGACGTCTCCGAAGATGCTCTTGTTGAATCCTACGGGATCAATGTTCATTCTCAGTCCTATAAGCAGCGCTACGCCGCCCACTATTTGCATGGCCAGGGTGTGTTCCATGCGCCCATCTATCGCATTCTGGTACTTCATGATACGGGAATAACAGAGTACCTTACGGGCAGATTCGGTTGTAAGTCAAATGTTCTGGTTAAAGAAAACAATCCAATTTGCTTACGATATTTCCGGCATAACATGGACTAACGCAATATGTCCAGATGGCACGCACGCATCTGCTGTTGGAAACACCTGTGCCAATAACCTTTGATCATATTCGTCACAACCCGCCCGTGGAAATAGGCATTGTGATGATGCTGCCCATTTATCTCCCCCCTGTCAGCCGCAAGGACATGAAGAAGAGCACCTGCCTCCTGTCCATCATTCTCCTCTCCGCGTCGATTTCCGGTTGCACTGGCGAAATCGATGAAGCGACAGGAGAAGACGGAAAAGGGGACGCAATCATTGTAATGGCCAAAGTAATGTACAGCGATGCCAGACTCAATGTTTCACACGGTGAAGAGAATTACGAGATACTGCTGAGGCTGAATCACACTGCAGCCCCAAACCACGCCGACAATTTCCGTAGCCATATCTTGCAGGGGAACTACGATGGCGTAGACTTCCACCGAATCATCGACGACTTCATGATTCAAGGAGGGGATTTCGAGAATCGCGATGGCACAGGGGGATTTGCTGCAAATTGGTATGGGTGGTGCAATGGCGTTCCTATTCCAATCGGAGAATGCTCAGAGGAGAATTACACGGTTCCGGATGAAGTCGACAGTGGATTGAGGCACTACTCTTGCACCATATCAATGGCTCACGCAGGTTCGAACACAGGCGGATCCCAATTCTTCTTGATTCCCGGTGATGTCTCGCACCTTCATTGGCTGGACGGGGTTCACACTGTATTCGGAGATGTGGTCGGAGGATGCGACTACGTGACGACTTTATCGGGAGCGGAGACCAATAACGACAGACCAATCGTCCCTGTGACGATATCCTCTGCCGAGGTGTCCGAGGTTTACACCGAGCAAGTCGAGACTCGTCTAGAGGCCTTTGCAGATCTGCGTGGTGCAGACCTAAGTTATGCCAATATGTCGGACCTGAACCTGACTGGTGCCAATCTGAAAGCTGCTAACCTGAATTATACCATGCTGCAAGGAGCTGACCTGAGATATGCCGACCTGAGATATACATGGCTGACTGGTGCCAACCTGACTGGTGCCAACCTGAGTTACGCCGGCCTCCACGTTGCCTGGCTGAATGATGCCAACCTGACTGGTGCCAACCTGACTGGTGCCTACCTGCCTGGTGCCAACCTGTATGATGCCAATCTGAGTGGTGCCGACCTGATATATGCATATCTGAGATATGCGACCCTGTATGATGCCGATCTGAGTGGTGCCGACCTGAGTGGTGCCAATCTGACCTATTCCACGCTGACTGGTGCCGACCTGAGTGGTGCAGACCTGGAAAATGTCGACCTGAGTGGTGCCAACCTGACTGGTGCCGACCTGAGCAATGCCCACCTGACTAGCACTATTTGGTATGGTACAATTTGTCCTGATGGGGCTAATTCAGATGACAATGGGAATACTTGTGAGAATAATCTCTGAAGTGTATCATATTCGCTAGGGTAGTTTACGGCCCTGTGTGTATTAGTCAGACTGTCACATGCCCATGGATCAGTCATTCCATGGACCAAAGTCTCTCATGGTCTGTTTTTCCGAAACCCTCTGGAACGCCCCATTTCTTGATGTAGAAATCAACGGGAACGGCACCATTGCCCCTGTCCACGGCGTAGTTCTCATCGTAAACATCCTCTACGATCGGTGCAGGCCCATCGTACGTCAAGTACCAATCCTCAGGGACGTCTGGGCCACTCTCAGTCCCATCCGGCCCAATCCAGTTATTTTTGGAAATAGACTCCTTGTTGCCATTATTATTTTCATCTTTCTTGATTTTGTTCTCGCCAGAACTGCCAAAAATAGACCTCAATATCTTCCACATAGATTGTCTAAATCGAAAAGGTATTCATACATTCGGGCTAGTCCATTATGCTCGCATCATGATGGCACCCTTACAATCCATCATTCTGACTGCCCTTCCCACCAATTCTTGCTCGCCGGGTCCTGCTCCGAAGTAGTTACCCTTCTTCCAAACCCCATTCCTACCGCGGCGGCAACAACTGTCACGAATGCGCCAATGCCAAACATTACCGCACCCGGAATTAACATTGCAAGCTTGTCCCCGCCCGTGGATACGGATCCTACGATGAGAAGCGGTAAACCCATACTGAACAAGGTTATGCCAACCACAAATGCGATCTTCCATTGTGTCATGAATCTGGATAGGGCTTGAAAACTTCAATGTGACTCATTCGATAGAGTACAAACATGCCCACTGAATACACACTGAGTCAACTTGACTCACAAGGTAGGGAGAATGACGCTCTCAGTTTAAGGAATGGTTACGTATCTCTCGGACAAGAGCCTCAATCTCTCCTCCAAATCCTCAAGGCTCACATCAGCATCAGCATTGATTAGGTCTGTGTTGCGCCTAATCAGGTAGAGGCCAAGAAGAATCAACATCAAGAAACCAATGGATATATCGAACAAAATTTCCCAACCATTGTTAGTAGTAGAAATTATGGCATTAATGACAGAAATTGGAAATGACACCAATCCAAAGATGAAAAGGAACATTGGCAAGGTCAGTACACGCTTTAGTGGATGAGTGAAAGGATATTTGGTGCCTATAGAATGGTCATTTTCATCAAAGATCACATTGCTATTGATGTATTCGGGCGAAGTTTTTGGAACAAGAGGACCTCGGACTTCCTCACCAGACACTTTCGTAAAAATCTGATATCCAAAGAAATCGGAGGGATGGTGCTTCCATCGAACTTTGTCCATCCACTTGTACCTGATGATTTCGTTATGGTGCTCATGTTCCGGGTCCCTGAGAGCCGCCCAGTAGTGATCGTGGACTTCCCTGTCAGAAATGGCCCCTTTCAGGCGGAAGTACTCTATTATTGCCTTTGGAACCAAAGGAGAGAGTCTCCCAGAATTCGATATTGATATGAAAGCGAAATATGGGCCGAGTGCGAGCTGCACAAAGATACCGGTGAAAAAGAAAAGCGTCTTCAAATTCATCCCTACGGCGCCAGATTCACCCTCAGCCGGAAGCCCGATGTTCCACAATATCCAGCCAGCAAAGAAGAAGAAGATACCGCATACAAAGAGAAGTAGTCTGTAGACGGTCCCTGTGCTTGGCTTATCCTTCGCCCGGATTGCCTCGATCAATCTATTCTCGAACTTGGCATCGTGGTACCAACGGAGCTTCCACCAAAGGGGAGCAAATTCTTCGTCATCCTCGGTCATCGTATTCCCGACAAGAGGCCCCTCTATGATACATGTGGCGTATTCCGTAGCGTCTAGAATGACCCACGCAAAGCCCATTCAAACAGTAATTGTATTCGCATGGGTATTCGGATAGACCCTATTCATTACTCCATCCTGCTGCTACAAAAATAGTCAATGCTATTCCTACAACAAGCAATGCAGGCCAACCATAGGAGATTATTGCAATTAATGCGATTCCTGATACAATACCAACCCTTACTTTCACAACAGGATCACGGATATCTTGGCCAGAACTGAACCATGACCAAGGCCTTGCCAAGGCAATCACGCCACATGGGAAAAGCAAGAGTGAAGCCCACATGCTGAATTCTGCAGCAGAACCTAAAGATTCACAAGTTTCGTCACAGGTCCCACCTGAGCCCCCCAAACCGGAACCCATTCCAGAAAGAATCCATAAGGATCCCAAGATAATCATGAGTACAAACATCGCAACACTTCCTGCAATAATGAGGAAACCAACCATTTGCGCTGTATCGCCTTCAGATTTTGCGATGATGAATTTCTCCCGTACCGAGGAAACAGGGTCTCCAACAATCGTGGAAGGCACGACCGTACTCTGCGAATCGTTCACAAGCGGGGCTTGGGTATGTTGGGAATTACTTGGGACTTCAGCTAAGAAAACTGTCTTTTGCGTCTTCCCTCCCAACGCAAATGCAAACCAAACGATTGAGCCTAAGCACAATAAAACCAACAGTAAATATGTGCCACATAACGCTATCATATCTCCAGATTCAACCGTATCGCCTTCGTCATATTTCACATCAACATAGGCGTTAATTCCAACGTAAAGTAGGATGGCGATGCCAATGAGAATTGCGGGTCCGGCGAATTTCTTCCAGTTCATTCACCCGTGCACCACATTATCATGCTTCAATGATGCCCCGGCAATAGTTTCAGAGGGTACCCTATGAGTCAAGTTGACTCAGTGTGTATTCAATGGGTATGTTTGTACTCTAGGGATTATGGTGGAAAAAAGTCTTTCATCAACTATTTTGATTCAAAGTCTCACTCACGAAATCTTCGTTCATGTAGGTTTTTCTTTCCCATTCCTCAAACTGTTCTACCGTAAAGCTACCATCAAGAAAACCACCTCGAAAACGTTCCCATGAGCTGACATTCATTACCCAATAACACTCAGGACAAATGGGGTCTTCGACGTTCATCCCAGCTCGGACATGTTCCTCTAGATCCGCGTCTTTTACTTTGATGGGTTTCTTATTGCAATCAGTACAGTAAGCTGGCCGCATGAAGAAAGCAGGGCCAAATCGCTCCCTGAAATACCTCTTCGAAGACCTAAGCTTTAGGGGTCTAATGAACAATATATCCAGAATTCCCATGATTGTCCCAGAGTGTACCCTTTCTCTATGTATCCATAAAGTAGTGTAGGTTTTCTACTTCAAATCGCAACGGCCCCCCATCCGCTCAGAGGTAATCGCATGGGTAGGGAAGATGATGCCCCTGAATACTACTGGAATCAGAGGGTTCCGAGACGCTCATATACAATCCATCATTCCTATAAGCCATGCCCACAAATCCT
>JAPOKZ010000022.1:0-17266 GCA_029977385.1 Methanobacteriota archaeon | reverse complement strand
GAGGGGCCCATCTCCCCGATCTCGTCGAGGGTGGGCTTAGTTGCCATCCAGGCAAACTGTGCGACTGCTATCCCCGTCACCAGGTCGAAAAGGTAGTGCTGCTTGGTGGTCAGGATGCTGATGCAGAGCAGGGCCCACTCTACCCAGAGCACGACCAGGAAGAGGTTCCAGGCGCTCGACTCCGCGGCCCTCCTCGATGCCCATACCGTCATGAGGCGTGCGAGCAGGTAGGAGTGGACTATGTGCAGGCTCGGCCATGCGTTCCAGGGGTTGTCGGAGAAGTGGATGAACTCGAAGAGGGCGTGCTCCCACCCGTTGAGGGAGTCCCAGTCGATCTGGTCCCTCATGTCTATCTCGGCGGGGAGCAGGAGGAAGATGGCGCAGCAGAACGCGGTGACCATGATCAGGGTCTGCATGCCGACCGCGAGCTCGGCGTGGCCCCTCTCATCCCGGGGGCAGAGGATCAGGGTGGCGGGGTAGAACAGGTACAGCAGGGTGTAGGGGAGGATCATCCAGTTGACGACCGGGAGCTCGCGGTCCAGTGCGATCTCCGGGTCCCAGACCGTGTCCAGGTACATGCTGGCGATATTGTTGGTGGAGAAGTAGGGGACTGCCACCAGCAGGAGCCCGAGGACGAACACCTCGAGAGGGAGCCAAGCCCCCCCGGCCCTGTCCCTGCGTGACCATGGGCCTGCCCAGAACCTCCCCCAGGGCCTGAGCGCTGCGAGCATAGCCCTACTCGTCGGGCAGTGCGTATGAACCTACTACCGTCGCCGCGGTTGACCCGATGATGGCTGAGAGGAACGCATAGAGGTTGGTGAGTCCGCCCTCACTCGCTGGGACAGCCCCTCCTGTGGGGTGCACGATGTACATGTAGAACGCGGCATCGGCCGGGGGCTCATACAGTCCGTATATCGCCACCGAAGCGAAGCCAGCGACGCATCCTATGAGGGCTCCGCGAGACGACACTCCTCCCCACAGGGTCATCAGGACGGGAGAGACAGTGGCTGCCGCCAGCATATCCGCGAACAGGAAAATTCCGAACACGCTCCACGCGTTGAACTCGAAGCCGCGTATCGTGGGGCCCGATGCCAGGTATATCGCGATGGGGATCATCGCTATGGTGGCGATCCTGGATAATTGGAGGTCCATCCTGCTATCGTAGATGTCTCTGGATATCGAGGCGACGATCGCGTTCTGCAGCGTATCCGCGCTGGAGCAGACGAGGGATATCACCAGCACTATGAGGACCGATACTACGACCGGTCCGGACTCTTCTATCAGGTAGAAGAATGCGATTGAGGGGTCGGCGATTCCCCCCTGCCCAGCAGCCACGGTACCCAGGAAGCCCATTGCGAACACGAGTGGGAAGACCATGGCAGCTGCCAGGAGGGCCCCCTTCCTGAGGGACTCGTCGTTGTCCGAGGCGTACACCCTCTGCCAGTTTCCCTGGGAGAACATCTCCGCGGCTGTCACCGCGACTATCAGCGCCAGTCCTGATTCCCACGAGCCCATGTAGCTCATGCTGCCCAGAAGCGACCAATCGTCATCCGTGTTGTACGCCCTGGCGTCATCGATCATCTGGCCCAGGTCCCCTCCTAAGAGGACAACTAGGATCATCGTGACTAGGACGGCGATGACCCATGCCTGGGTCCTGTCAGTCGCTAGTGACGCAGGGAGGCCCCCATACGCTGTGTAGGCGGCTGTAACTATCCCCACCATTATCATCGGATGAAGGGGGTTCATCCCCGAGAGGTGCTCCATCACCTTCCCTATCGCAGTGAACTCCGCGAAGAGGAATGTGAACATGTAGAGGATGGAGATCATCCCCACGTAGTACTGCATGGGCCTGCCCAGCCTTTGCCTGACGTAGTCGGCCAGGGTGATACCGAGGGGGATGCGGTCTCGGATCATCGGTCCGATGTAGGCCAGTAGTAGGAAGGGAGTCATCGAAGAGGCTGCGTATCCGAGCACGTCCCAGAAACCGCCGTAGTACGCGACCTCGGATGGCCCCAGCAGGACCCAGACGCCCATTCCCGAGGCGAACAGGCTCAGCCCTATCCCGAGCCATCCCTGGGTCCCCCTGGATGAGAGGTAGTCATCGTCGTCGATGTCCTTCGTGACGGATTGGTATCCGATGTACCCGAAGGCGGCCAGTACGCTAGCAGTCAGTATGTATGCGGTGTTCGTTTCCATTTCTCTTCCTCCGCTGGAATTACCCAGATCAGGTTCGCGGGTCGTCGCCTAGGCGACCTCTCAGCAAGTTGCTCCCCATGAGTACGGTAGGGAGCGGGCAGTTCAACCTTGCCGATTCTCACTCTGGCTGCATGAACGGGTATCCCCAGTCCTGTGGGATGTCCAGTGTTCTCTTCACTGAGCGTGGGCTGATCCATCGAAGCAGGTTGAGTGGCCCTCCGGCCTTGTCGTTGGTCCCGCTCGCCCTAGCGCCACCGAACGGCTGCTGGGCCACCACGGCACCGGTTGGCTTGTCGTTGATGTAGAAGTTCCCGGCCGCGAAGCGCAGCGCCTCGAACGCCCTCTGGACGTCCTCCTCGTTGTTGGCGAAGATGGATCCGGTGAGAGCGTACGGTGATCCTTTGTCGCACGTCTCCAGTGCCCCCTCGAAGTCATCGTCCTCGTAGACGTAGACGGTCAGGACCGGCCCGAAGATCTCCTCGCACATGGTCTCGGAGGCCGGGTTGGTCGTGACTATTATTGTCGGCTCGATGAACCAGCCGGTGGAGTCGTCGTGACCCCCTCCGACGACCACCTCGCAGGAGTCGTCTTCCTTGGCCCTCTCGATGTAGCCGGAGATCTTGTCGAAGGCCCTCTGGTCTATGACGGCGGTCATGAAGTTGGTGAAGTCCCGGGCATCGCCCATCTTGATCTTGGAGACCTCGGAGCACAGGTCGCCCCCTATCGAATCCCACACAGATGATGGGATGTACGCCCTGCTGGCCGCGCTGCACTTCTGCCCCTGGTACTCGAACGAGCCCCTCAGGAGGGCCACCAACAGGCCCCGGTGGTCGCAGTCAGGATGGGCCACTACGAAGTCCTTGCCTCCCGTCTCGCCCACTATCCGAGGGTAGGACCTGAGATCTGGGAGAGCCTTTGCAATCTCCTGCCAGAGCCCCTGGAAGGTCGAAGTCGAGCCGGTGAAGTGCAATCCGGCGAAGTCAGGATTGGACAGGGCTGCCCCTGTGATCTCCGCTCCCGATCCTGGGAGGAAGTTGATGACTCCCGGAGGCAGTCCCGCATCCATCATCAACTGCATCAGGACGTAGTTGGAGTGGTACGAGTTCCTGCTCGGCTTCCAGACGGAGGTGCATCCGACGATAGCGGGTGCACTTGGTAGGTTGGCGGCGATGCTGGTGAAGTTGAACGGCGTGATGGAGAGAACGAATCCCTCGAGGGGGCGGATCTCGGTGGAGTTCTCGACGCCAGCGGGAGAGACCAGTGGTTGCAGGTCATCGTGGAAGCCTCTGGCATAGTGGCAGTTGAACCTCCAGAAGTCGATCAGCTCGCAGGCTGAGTCTATCTCGGCCTGGAAGGCTGTCTTCGACTGGTTCAGCATAGTGGAAGCGTTGACGCGCATCCTCCAGTCTCCAGCCAGCAGGTCGGCGCACCTCTCGAAGATGGCGCATCTGCCCTCCAGGCCGAGGTCTATCCAGGACTGCTGGGCATTAACAGCGGCTCTACACGCTGCCTCAATCTCATCCCTCCCAGCCAGGTGGACGTTTGCCAGGATGTGACCATGGTTGTGAGGGACCACCTGGGTGACGGTGTTTCCCGTGAAAATCAGCTCACCATTGACCACGCACGGTATCTCGATTACCTCGCCAAGCTGCTTATCTATCTCGTTCTGCAGCGCCACCCTCTCCGGGCTTCCTGGCGCGTATCCCATTATTGGCTCATTTACTGGCTGGCCCATAGGGCACCTTGGGGGACGAATCGTCTAACATAGTTTCGCAGGTTGATTCTGGGCTACTCCCACTCCTTGGGCTCGCCCTTCTTCTCCTTCTTCCAAGTCCTGTAGCACGGCTTGCAGAGCGAGATCTTCCTGACCTTCTTGGATATTCCCGAGGTCCCCCAAACGTCCACTGCTCTGTCGTAGGCCATCTTCCTGCCACCGGCCTTCTTGTCGGCCCATCTCTCGCATCCTTTGATGTCGCATGGGACCTCTCCTACGAATTCTCGCTTGTCCTCATCCGAGGAATCCCCGGCAGTGCCTTGGGATGCTGCCTTCCTCTTTCGAGCCCGAGACTTGAATCCCATATGGTGCCGGCGATGGATGTCGATTAGAAGGTTGCTTCGGACATTTCCACATCGAATGGCCCGCCTGATCTGGCAATTGAAGCGAGGCGGTCTGGACCCACTCCCACGCTCACCACAGGTACTCCGGTGATCTCCTCTATTCTGGATAGGTAGGATCGGATAGAGTCGGGGAGGGACTCTATCCCCTCTCCCTTACGAGACTCATCAGCCATCCCTATCCACTCCTCCTCGTCTAGGGCCGGGAACCCTGGATGGCTCTCGTAAACTGGTGTACATCTGGCGAGTTCCTCGGATGAGGATGGGACGTGAGTTATCTCATTCCCGTCCAGGTTGTACGAGGTGCATATCCTAAGTTCCTCCAAACCTCCTAGTACGTCCAGCTTGGTAACGACGAGTCCGGTGTATCCATTGAGGCGCTGGCTCTCGTTCAGAGCTACAGCGTCCAGCCATCCGGTCCTCCTCGGGCGTCCCGTAGTGGTTCCGAACTCATGACCTACCACAGACATCTGCTTTCCAGGTCCCTCCTCCAGGGATAGTTCGGTTGGGAATGGACCGTTGCCCACCCTCGTGGTGTATGCCTTGGTAATCCCATAGCACTGGTCTATGTGTCCGGGGTGAATGCCGGCTCCATGGGTCGCGTTAGCCCTACATGTGACTGACGAAGTCACGAACGGGTAGGTCCCCTGATCGATGTCTAGCATCGCCCCCTGCGCCCCTTCTAGGAGGACCTGCTCGCCTCGAGCGAGGGCCTTGTCCAGCATCGGACCGGTGGCGCAAATTGCGTCAGAAAATCTCTGATGGACCCATGATAGTTCGGACTTTAGTTGCTCTGGATTGATTCGCTCTTCTACGCCTACTGTTGAAAGTTGGTCGTTCATCCTCTCTGATATCTCGACAATCTCGGAGTCATTGCCTATGATTAGCCCAATGTCCACGAATCTCAGCCCTACCCTCTCGGTGCGGTCCCTGTATGCTGGCCCGATCCCCCTACCGGTCGTTCCGACGAGCTTGTCCGCTGAGTCGTATAGCCTGTGGAATGGAAGAATCACTGCAGCCCTCTCGCTGATGAAGAGTCTCTTTCCTTCGGGCTTCTCTCCGGTCAGTTCCGACCATTCGCTCAGCTCTCTGTCTAGGACCCATGGATCAACTACCATTCCGCATCCTAGAACCAGATTGCAATCCCTCGCTGTTATTCCTGATGGGAGAAGGTGCATCTTGAGGGTGGTGCCTCCTGCAACTATCGTGTGACCGGCGTTATTGCCTCCTTGGAAGCGTACTGCCCATTGAGAGTTGGGGGCTAGTTGGTCTATGGCCTTGCCCTTACCCTCATCCCCCCATTGGGCACCGAGCACGACGCTTGCTGGCAACAGCCTCATTGTATGGCGATAGGTGTTTGAATGCTTTGGAGGCGATTAATCTCTGTCAGGTGCGTGGGAAGCGGTTATGAAGGTCAGGCAGGTCGCGCGACATCATGGCACAGAGGCATCCTGAGGCAGAAGCGAGGCTTCTCGTGAAGTGGGTGTGCATGAACTGCTCCGCCACACATAGAGCTCATGGAGGCATCAAGCCACCGCGATGCTGCAGAAAGTGCGGATACACGGGGCTGAGGAAGAAGGCCGCAGAGAGAAGGAAGACATGAGCATGGGTGTCGGGTCTGCAGGACTCGAGGGATTCGCACTCAGTTTCGGGCTGATACTAGCAATCGGGCCCCAGAATATCTTTGTTATGAGGCAGGGGCTGAAGCGCTCGCATGTTTTTGCCACTTGCATGGCATGCTCTCTTGCAGATGCGATTCTGATAGCGGCTGGAATACTTGGCGTCGGGGCCATAGTGGCGAGCATCGATGGGGCCGAGTCTATGATCGCTTACTTTGCGGGGGCTTTCCTTTTCGGATACGGGGTACTGAGAATCAGGTCGTCGATGGAGCCAGAGGGTTTAGTGGTGGAAGGAGAAGCCTCGGAAAGTCTTTCTAAGGTCATGGCGGCAGTCCTAGCATTTACGTTCCTTAATCCGCATGTCTACTTCGATACGTTGTTTCTGATCGGGGGTGCATCTATGGGTTTCTATGGAAGCGAGAGGATTTCTTTCGGTATCGGGGCATCTGCAGCTTCGTTTCTTTTCTTCTTCTCCATCGGCTACGGCGCCAGGAGGCTTTCGAAGGTATTGGACAGTCCAGAAGCTTGGAGGATTATCGACAGAGGGATTGCTGCCGTGATGTTCGTAATTGCTGGGGCGATTGTCCTGCCGCATCTATGAGAGGATGTCAGACAGCGCTGAAACCAGAGAGTCGATCTGCGAGATGTCGTTGTCGATGTGAGGTGACACGCGCAGCATCCCTGATCTGCTGGTGGTGAGTATCGAGTATTCGGACTGGAGCCTGTTGGATACCTCAACGCTGCTCAGGCCGGAAGGCATCCTCAGGCTAACGATGGCGCTTCTCTCCGACTCCGAAGTCGGCGAGACTACTTCGATTCCCAGTCCCTCCGCCCCTCTAATCAGATGGTCGGTGAGCTCCAAGTCATGCCTCCAGACCTCGTCCATCCCCATTTCGAGAAGCTCGTCGATAGCAGCCGCAAGACCTAGGACCGCACCGAAGTGGATGGTTGTGAACTCGAACCTGCTCGCATCCTCTGGCATTTCGAGCCTATCCGCCCTCAGTTCCCAGATATCCGAATTGCTCCTGAACCCCATCAGCCCGGGGTTCAGAGTCTTGACGACCGAGGGGGAGATGTATCCGACAGCAGCCCCGTATGTCCCCCTGAGCCACTTGTAGCCAGAGGAAACGATGGCATCGGCATTAGTCGCGTATGCGTCAATCGGGACCATTCCCATGGACTGAGTTGCATCGACAACGAACATGGCTCCAACGGAATGGGCAGCTTCGGAGATCTCCCGCAAGTCATACCTCTGTCCGTTAGAGAACTCGATGTGCGAGACTGTGACAACGGATGTTCCCTCATCGATCAGTGAGAGTATGTCGGAAGGATCGGTGTACAGGTTTTCATCGTGGTCAGCAAGCCTGATCTCAGCCCCGTTCTGATCAGCGACCCTGGCCCATGGGTAAACAGTGGAGGGGAAGGATGACCTAGTAGAAACAACGTTTTTCCCCGCTTGGGGGTATATCGCCCATGCGATGGAGCAAAGCAGCTCTGTGGCACTTGATCCCACACATACGTCACCTATGTCGCATGAAAGGAGCTTTGAGGCGGCCGATCTCAGTGGCATCATGCCATTCTTCTCCGCCTCCGCATCGAACTCGGCTGCACCCCCCCTTGCTAGGGATTCGGCCCAGTCAGATGCGATTCTATGGGCCCCGGGGGAAGTTGTGGCGACGTTCGCGTAGGAGAGGTTCGTCCACTCGGGCATTTCTATCGTAGAGCCATGCAGGGGGAGTGCTCTTCAATCCTCAGGAGCGAGTTACTTCGTTCAGCATCTCCTCGAGCGCCGTTTGTAGTTGCAGGCAAAGAGGGCCGTAATGACCGGGAAGGTTTGGATCATTGAAAATCTCATCCAGAATGGATGCAGTCATCCCTAGCCTTACGTCCATGTCCTTGCTGGTGTTGAGGAGCCACTTCTCAACGGCGTCCTTGGAGGCGGAGCGTATGTTTCGTGGGACTTGGTTGTCGTCTAGCTGCCCCAACACGTGAGCGATCTGCTTGATCCTAGTATCGATATCTGACAAGACGCCATCTCCGGCCCTTCCACCATAGGCCCCTCCTTAAGCGCATCCCATCGAGGGGGTTTTACTTCCTGGCAATCCAAGATGCCCATGGCATGTTCGTACTGTTGGAGGCCCCGTGACCGGTCCCCTCCGCAGCGAGTGCGATTATGCCCACCTCGGCACCATCCTCGAGGCACTCGTCCAGCGCCCAGATCATCGATTCTTCCAGGTCTTTACCGTCGAGTATCCTGTCTGCTACCCTGAGGCTGATCATTCCCCTGGTTATGGCCTCTCCAATCCCTGTTGCCCCTACTCCTATCCCATCCTGGACCCAGAAGCCGCAACCGGGCAGGGGGACGTCGCCGACCCTTCCCGGGGGCCTGTTACTGGTGCCTCCGGTACTCGTCGCACAAACGATGATTCCGGAGCTGTCCCTGGCTACCACTCCCACGGTATCCGTGGCTCCTTCGAAGGGAGGTCGGCCTTGCACCTTAGACTTCTCGAACCCCTTTGAGTCGGCCCAAAGCCTGGCCCCCTCCCCGGTTAGCCCATTGATGTCCTCATCCAGCAAGTCTGCTGCTACCCTAATCGGGTTTGGAGTATCCTCCATTGCGATAACGAAGCCCATCTTCCCCTCAGAGGTCTGGATAGAGGCATCCAGATGGACGGAACCGTCGGTCCTGAAAACCGAGCCTGTGCCGGCGTTGAAGACAGGATCGTCTTCCAGAACTACACATGCCTCTACGGCTGCCTCGATGGCGGATCCTCCCGAATCTAGGATTCCTGCCGCTATTGCCACCGCCCTCTCCACGTTTGCGAGCCTTTCCGGCCCGGCACCGGCACCTCCGTGGGCAACTACTGCTGGTATCGACAATCTATGTGCCTCCTGCGGATTCACTTGCGGCATCTGAGGTTCTTAGACCTAGTTGCATTAGTAACGCCACCAAGAAGAAGAGTCCGGATACCCTGAAGCAGGTATGGTAGGACCAGAATCCGGACCCCTCGACGGTTTCGGCCCAAATCACTGCTGATAGGAACGGCCCTATTATTCGGGCCAAGGCCCCTAGTCCCTCTTGGGCCCCCATTATGCTCCCGAGCTCGTGACCCCCTTCCTTGGAGGCGAACGTCAGAAGTGAGCTTTGGGTGGGGGAGTAGATTCCGTTCCCAATCGCGAATGCTGCGCAGAATGACCAGAAAATCAGCATGGACATGTCCGCTGAGGCGTACGGGATACTGGAGATTCCGAGACCAGTGAGAGCGGTCCCCACCAGCATCAATCCCCTGAGGCTGAACCTTCGAATCAGAGGTCGGATAAGACCACCCTGAACTACAACGCCGATTAACCCGATGAATGCGAATACCCACCCGTTTTCTCTCTCGCTCCAGCCAAGGCCACCCCTTTCCGGTTCCATCGAAGTAAACAGGATGAAAGTACCATGCATCATTGTGAAACCAATGAGGAACAGGAAGTTTACGTTGACTAGCGCGGAGATGTTTGGCAGACGCATTGCCGTAGCGATACTGGAGAAGGTCTGGCCCAATTGGGAAATTGGGGACTTCTGGGACTGCGATCTTGATTCCTTTGGGAGGCTCTCGGGTAAAATGAAGACTGCGAGTATCAGAGCAATTGCAGACATTGCACTGGAGAATAGGCAAGGGAGCAAGTAGGGGTAGTCAGACCAGAACTGGGTATCGAAAGGACCCCCTATCCCAGTTGCTGGATCGGACAGGACCCCTCCCAAGAAAGGGCCGATCATGAAACCCAAACCGAACGCAGCGCCCAGCATCCCCATCCTCCCGGCTACCTGATCGTCCTCGCTGATGTCCCCAATGTACGCCTTCGCAACGGCAATGTTGCCATTTCCAGCACCGGCTAGGAATCGGGCGATGATAGCCATGGACAGGCTACCCGAGAGCCCAAAGACGATGAAGAAAAGAGAGTTTGCCGCCAATCCGAACATCAGAACTGGCCTCCTTCCCACACGATCGGAAATGGAACCGAGGATCGGCGTCGAAATGAACTGGGCTACCGAATAGGTCGCGATGACAATCCCAACCCAGAAGTCTCGGGAGCCAGTGTCCACTATTCCCTCTGCGGATGCCAAGTCCTGGACGAAGTAGGTTAGGAATGGAATGACCAGAGTCAGGCCTAGCATGTCAACGAGGACGACAAGGAACAGAATTCCCATAGGGGAGCGTTGGCTGGAAGGCATAACTACCGGTGCGGCTGGGGAAAGTGGCACTTCAAGGATTGGTCGGCGTTAAGCGGAAGGCTGCTTGTCGGTACCTGAAGAGATGGTGTCGATAACCTTGGCTAGCCTCTCCACAAGGCTTACCTTCTCCTCCTTGCCAACCAAAGCGTGCTCAAGGACCTCATCTAGGGAGTCCACCGCTAATATCTCGACCTGCGACTCGAACTTCTCGTCGATGAGGACGTCGTTCAAGTTTGACCTGGGTATCACCACCCTCTTGATTCCGGACTTAACCGCGGCCTCGATCTTCGCAGAAACTCCCCCTATTGGGAGAACCTCTCCACGAACCGTGAGTGAGCCAGTCATGGCCAGGTTCTGATCTATCGGGACTCCTTCGAATGCGCTGATTATGGCTGTGGCCATGGTGATGGACGCGCTGTCGCCATCTACGTTGTGAGTTCCGGGGAATTGCACGTGTAAATCGAAGTCTCTGATGTCCTTCCCTGTGAGTTTCTTCACTACCGCGCTGATGTTGGTCACGCTTTCCTTCGCTAGATCGGAAAGTCCGCCGGTTGCAATAACTTGGCCGGACCTGCCTTGAGTAGGGGTGACCATGGCCTCCACGGGCAGGACAACTCCGGAGTAGTCTGAAAGTCCGGTATCAGCACCTAAGACGGCAAGACCGTTCACCCTTCCCACCCTGTTTCCTTCGTTAACCAGCATGGAGTAC
This sequence comes from Methanobacteriota archaeon, assembly GCA_029977385.1. Taxonomy (GTDB): domain Archaea; phylum Thermoplasmatota; class Poseidoniia; order Poseidoniales; family Thalassarchaeaceae; genus UBA36. Next base: position 6,408 of record JAPOKZ010000022.1, on the reverse strand, counting down.
TCCGACTGCCTCTCTAGGTACCTATCTGCTACTTGCTGTTCCAGTGGCTTGGCGATAGCCCTCGCCCTCACTACGTGCTTGGACTGTGTGAGGGGGGAGCCGTCCTCTGCTGCTAGGTCTCCTGCTATTCTGACCAGGCCACCCAGTTCCCTCAGCCTGAGGGATAGTTTGCCTCTGCGTCCGCTCCTCCTCTGAGCTTCCTTCAGGACCAGCGAAATGGCTTGTTTGTCGAAGTGTGGGATTGATTTGCCCGTGTCCTTTTTCATCTCGTTTCGAACTTCCTGTGCGATGAAACGAATTAGCCGGCGTCGATTCCTCTCGGTGTCCTTCATGTCGGTGTTGACGTAAACCTCGTACCCATACCCCCTGATCCTGCTCCTTAGTGCGGGATGCATGTTCTGGATACTATCCAGGTTTCCAGCGGCAACCAGAATGAAGTCAGTTGGTACGGGCTCGGACTTTGTCAGTGCTCCGGAGGACCTTTCTGAACGGCCGCTTATCGATAGCTCCCTCTCTTGCATGGCAACCAGCAGGGCCTGCTGCTCCTCCATCCTGAGCATCCTGATCTCATCGATGTAGAGGACCCCTTTGTTGGCCCGATGTACTGCACCGGGCTCGACCCTCTCGTGAGCAGGTGTAGCCAGATCGGCTCCGGACTGAAACGGGTCGTGCCTGACGTCCCCGAGAAGAGCGCCCGCAAGGCTTCCTGTTGCGTCGACAAAGGGCGGTTCGTCGCTCCTCTCATGCTTGATTAGTAGCTTGGGTATGTTTGACTCGTCCCCCGCAGTGAGCCTAGTCCTCAGGAAGAAGTATCCGAAAACTAGGATAAACGAGCCGAAGATGAACGTAAGGATTTCTCCGGAAGATATTGTTGCTAGTAGTAGCGCCGCTCCGACTACCAGAGCGATGAACAGGAGGGTCCTGTTTGTCCTCTCTCGCTGTTGTCGCACGTGGGCCCGGCGCTCGGCTATCAGCCTCGAACCGCGGCCGGCGGGTACTGTGCGCACCTTGGGCTCGTTCTCGTCCTCATGATTTCGGTACACAAGAACGTCTTCTAGTTGCTCCGGGGGGAGGAACTCAGTCATAGAGCGGGCCAGCATTGACTTCCCAGTCCCGGGCTCCCCGACCATGATCATGTGTCTTCGTTGTTCAGAGGCCTTCCTAACGACGATAGATGCCGCTTCCTGCCCTATCACCTGGTCGACGAGCTTGTCTGGGATGGGTACTTGGTCCGTGGACTCGATATCCAGGTCCTTGATCCAATCCTCGACTGGTGTCTCGCAAATCGGGTCACTGTCATCTGAGACCCCGAATGCTGACCCGTCTTCCCAGGATTCTAGTGGATCCTTTGGGTTCGGGTCCTTCTCGGAGTTGGAGTCGTCCTGTTCCGCCATTGTGCCCCCCCGGGGGCTTTCCTGCTGATGGCACCTTCTTGAAGGTGCGTTTATGTTGAAATGGAGTGAAATTGTCTAGTTTTGTCTCTCTAGCCACTGCTCGCCGTAGAACTTCCACTGATCCATGGTCCATCCTTCAGGGAGGCCGCTCTCAGGAAGAGGCGGGTAGATTTCCTCTTGCTCCTCGAAGTCTATCACTGGTTGGCTCTCTTGAGGCTGTTCCTCGGGAATATTGGGCGAATAGGGGGGTTTTGTCTCTTGTTTGTCCTTACTGCCAATAACTCCAGAGAAGTACAGCCCTGCGAATGTCCCCCCTCCTACGAATATCAGTAGAACCAGTATTACAAGTATTGCATCCAAGACTGAAATATCCGAGGACCCCCCTCCTGATTGCTGATCTGACTCGGTTTCTTCTTCCTGATCGGGGACCTCTATGGTGCCATCGTCTTCACTGGTGGTCGGGACTAGGATATCTAGTGGCTCTACTGTCTCCCGGTCCCATCCCTCGCTGTCTGTGGCCTTTACCGAGAGAGTCAGGTAGTCTCCTATGGACAGGCCCCCTCCATCTGAGGAAATTGCCTCGAAAGGGCCCAAACCATCGAAGGATCCTGCAGAGTGACAAATTCCAACGATTCCATTGCATATCGTCCACCTAACCTTTGGTTCTACAATCACAACCACTCCGTTATTCACGATGGTAACAGTAGGGTCGATGCCAATCTCAAAGTCCTCTAGTTCTACTCCCAAATCGCCTTGCTGGAAATCAGTGTGCCAAGTGAGGGGCTTTGAGTCCAGAATAGTCACGGTGAAAGTGGAAGAGCTCCAGTCCCCGTGACTGTCGATCAAGGTGATCTTGACGGAATGGGCGCCGGGCAGGTCCCACTGCATGTTTAGTACCCCGGTTACATGGTCGAATTGGGCTGCCCCGGGAATTGATGTGTCTACGTCCACCCAGATTTCATCCTCCGGATCGTCGATATCAGAAATTAATGGCAGTATTCCTATCGAGGCTGGTTCCCCCGACTTCAATGTGAGACCGTCGAGTACTGAGACGTCAATCTCGGGTGCGTCATTGACGTTGATAACGAAGAATACTATGGAGGTCTGGGAGGTTTTGGAACCATCATCTGCCATGATGACTACCTCTGCTACGCCGTGGGAGTCTTGGTCAACGGTGGTTGCAGTTACTGAATGGCCATCCAGGTAAACTTGGATCAAGTCCTCGTCACTGTTTGAGACCAAAGATAGCGATATTTCTGATGGTGGGACTGGGTCTCCGTTTTCATCGAAGTCAGAGAGATATCCCGTTAGTTCGGTACTAGTTGAACCCCCCTCGAATACGGTCTGAGTCGGGATGGGGTCCCACCGTGGGGCGCCATTCTCTATTACGTTGAACAATAGCATGCCGTTGTTGACGTCCTCTCCATCTGAAATTGAGACGAATACCCCTTGGGGGATTGGGTTCCCAGCTGAGTCAGATTCAATGCTGTCGAAAAGTACCGTAATCTCAGAAGAAGGACCGTTCCAGCTTACGAACTCGGGGTCGTTGCTGGTGATTGACAGCATCGATAGTGGCGTCTCTGCATCGCTGACCATGCCTACCAAGGATATCGATTCCGTAGCACCCACCTTCACTGTGGGGATTCCGACAAATCCCGCATCGTTGTTTCCAAGCACCCTTGGCAGTGCGTTACTCAGCTCGAATGCCTCGCTAGTCACTAGCCAGTTGCTCTGCTGGCCCCTGGCGTCCTCCCACATCACCCTAGTATCGTACTTTCCAGTCTCTGCGTTCGGAGGGGTCTGGATAGTGTGGAGGTAAACTGCATTAGCCCCGGAGCCTACTATTTCTGGTTCGGAAACCCACGTGGAATCCCATTCTCCATTGCCAGACTTTGAATACTCCATAATCGGGGACATCGTGTTTATGTCGTCCACGAGATCGTTTGGTAGAGCGGATGTCTCAAACTGGACCCTGTCGCCGCGTTCGAAGGTCGTCGATCCTGTAGCTGCAGGGGGGGATGGGATGGGTGGCATGTCGTGAAATTCCACGTCGTCTACAACGTTATTGGTGGAATTCCTATCACTTCCCATATCCACGAGTTTGGCTCTGAAAGTTGAAACTCCGGATGGGATGGGGTCAATGTCAGAGGTATCGAAGTCAATCTGATGAAGGAAGGATCCTGCGACTCCGATTGTGCCTATGGGCTGCCCTCCGAGGTAAATCTCATCTGAACCACTAATCATGTAGACACCGAGATCTCCACCTTCTGAGTATGCCTCTACCCCGTTGTTGGAGACTCTGGTGGAAATCTCCAGCAAGTCCCCAGGAGTGAAGCCGGCCCCGCCGTTGGTGTTCTGGACCTCAAATTCTAGAATTCCAACATCTATCATCGGACCCATATCCGGGTCAATTGCTACTAGGAACTCGTTGTAGCTAGAATGAGGGCCATCCATCAGTGCAAAAACAGGCCAGAAATTCTCCCACTGGGTGTAACCTCCACTGGCTCTGACTAGGCTTAGTGGTGTAGTCCACGTGTGGGACTCCCATGTACCCTGCGTGAGAGTTAGCTGCTGGAATCCGGACTCGTCTCCGTTCAGTAACCACCCTCTCCAGTTATGGTGCGGCTTGACCCCATTATCGTACGAATCGGCGCCTTCCTTCTCAGTTACGGCCCCATAGACGTAGACATCTACAGAAGAGAGTGATCCGGTGTATATCGAGTCTAGTGTTATCGTTACCTCTGCTGTGCTAGAATTCAATGACATCGACATCTCTAGCTGGAAGTCATTTGAAGATGAGTTCATGCACCCTCCGCCGGAGAAATCGCTGTCGTAGTAATTAGTTCCCGATGCTCCAACCTTGTAGCAAGAGCCGGACTGACGGTCGGCGAAAGAGAAAGTGGGGTATCCCGAAGAGGATTGCATTATGTGGGTCTGGCGGTTTACGGGCCCGTCACTTGGCCAACCTCCGCTGCTGGACTCGAAGAATGAAACGAATGTGAATTCCTCGGGGTTTGATATTTTTAGATTGTCCAAGGAGGGAGATGCACTGCTCATGCATGGTCCGCACCAATGAGCTCCAACGTACTCTCCGAAGACGGTGTGTCCCGGGCTAGTGGCATACAGTGGGACGATTTTCTGTTCTAATTCCGTTCGCTGCAACTCTTCTTCTTGATAGTCAATGATTGAAGAGGAGGGGGCCATTGCAAGGAGTAGACATACCCAAGTGGCTGGGTGAATAAGTAGTCTGACGACTGAAGTCATCGTATTTTGAGACAGTAGGGTCAGTATAATCATTCTGTTCGCCCTTTAGGGCGAGTATGCTGTTGCAGGATTGAATGACTTGAAACGTCGCCATTAACCCGACGCAATGGGGCGAGAGCATAGGAGAATGGTTGGCACTCAGAGAGGATGACGGCAGGGCATACCTTGTTCAAAGGGTTCCCGGTGAAGTCAAGGTCAAGGGACTGGGTCGATTCGATGCTGAGAAGTTGCTAGAAGGATTCGAAATTGGAGATAGGATTGTAGTGGGGCAGAAGTCGCTCTCGATAGTTGATCCCAGACTCCCCGAGGCTAGAAGAAATATGTCTAGAAGGGCACAAGTCATTGGAGCTAAGGATGCTGGTTTTCTAATTTCATGGATGGGCATAGGAGTGGGTTCCAAGGTCCTAGAAGGGGGTCATGGTTCAGCCGGCCTGGCGATGCATCTCGCAAGTGTAATGGGGGCTTCTGGGACCTTGATATCAGTAGAGTCTCGTCCTGAGCATTCCGAGGTTGGGGCCTTGAATATGGATCGCTTAGAACAAATCCTTCCTGAATTTCCAGAGTGGCACCTAGTTACAGGGGATTTGGGGCAAGTTGGTGGAAGTGTTTCGGAAATTTGTAGTTCTCTCGATGCGGCGATTATTGACATAGCCGAGCCATGGGGGGTCCTCGAGGAAACTGTCAACCTTCTGCGTATTGGAGGGAGGTTGGCCTGCTACTGTCCGACTAGCTCTCAGTTAGAGAAATCGTGGAATGAGTGCGAAAGATTGGGCCTGGTAGTGGAATGGAGCGGAGAGATGCTCGAAAGGAGATGGTCCAAGGCAAGCAAGGGAGGGGTGAGACCGGGCAATCAGCCGATAGGTCACACTGCCTTTTTGTTAATTTCTGCAAAGGTTGCTACTGAAGAAGAATAGGTCTGCACTCAAACCTTTCAAAGGGGCGGTCCGGCACGTGGGTTCATGAGGGACAGTACAAACTGGGAGCCAACTGCTTATCGCACGCATACCATTGGTCAAGTCGTCGAGGCGGGGGAGTCCCTAGTCGGTTCGGAGGTAACTGTAGCGGGATATGCTGAGACGGTCAGGGGGAGGGGTGCAATTTGCTTCCTCATGCTTCGTGACGGGACTGGAAGGATTCAGGCCTTTCTCAAGAAAGATAACATGGATGGTGATTTGTTCGACTCTATACAATCCTCGACAAGGGAGTCGACGATTCAAATTACCGGAAAGGTAGCAAAGAAGAGGCCTCCGAAGGTTCCCGATGGAGAGCCATTGCCACCGCCCGAGTACGAAGTTAATGTCGAGGATGGGATGATTCTTGCAGTCTCGGAAACTCCCCTCCCTGTGGGGGTGACTGACGATGTTAACGTAGGTCTTGACGTTAGGCTAGACAACAGGCACTTGGACCTCAGGAGGGCCCATGTGAATGCGATGTTCCAACTCAGAAGCAAGGTTCTTCAGTATGGAAGGGAGCATCTAATCAAAGAGGGATTCCAAGAGATTAACTCTCCAAAGATTATTGCTGCAGCAGCAGAAGGCGGGACTAATCTTTTCCCAATGAAATACTTCGAGACTGATGCATATCTCTCGCAGAGTCCTCAATTGTATAAGCAACTTGCAGTACTCGGAGGTCTCGAGAGAGTATTCGAGATTGGAGCTGCTTTCAGGGCGGAGAAGCACGATACTTACAGGCATCTAAACGAGTTTGTATCGTTCGATATCGAGGGTGCATGGATGGATGATGAGGATGT
>JAPOKZ010000102.1:0-2285 GCA_029977385.1 Methanobacteriota archaeon | reverse complement strand
TGTATCGATGCTTTGACCTACTATCCGTCCAGGCATAAGCCTCAGGAATTCCTTTGTGCAAGCGAATATCCCGTAAATCGGCCCCCCTCCTGTTGGACCAATTCCGAATGGCTGGCCTTCTCCTACTACGATGTCTGCCCCCCAGTGCCCTGGAGGCTGAACTAGGCCCAAGGAGACTGTATCGACTCCAACTATCAGTGCCGTTGAGTCTCCAATGACCTCTTTGAGGTCCATAAGGCCCTCGTCCAATATCCCCAATGCGTTAGGTTGCTCCACGTATACCGCAGATGACCCGGCTGCCGAGGCGGCCTTTTCCATATCCAGTGAGCCATCATCATTGTGAGGAAGAATGTGAAGTTCTATCCCCACTCCCTGGGTATAATTGCGAATTACGGAGAGCCTGTGTGGCGGTATCAGTTCCGAGACAAAAACTGAGTCAGGATTTGTAGCCTTCTTCGACTTGACACGTACGGCGCATGTTATGGCCTCTGCAGCGGAGGTACTGGCATCGTACATGGACACATTGGAAACGGGCAGTCCGACTAATTCGGAAACCATGGTCTGGAACTCCCACATAGCTTGCAGCATACCTTGGCTTACCTCAGGTTGGTAGGGAGTGTAAGAGGTTAGGAACTCACCCCTGGTGGCCAGCATAGGCACCATAGTTGGAACGAAGTTCCTTGCCAGTCCCGCGGAGAGGAATGAAGGCCTAGAGTCCAGGTCCACGTTCGCACCTAGGAGCCGACGTGCATCTTCGAGGATCTGCTCCTCAGATTGTGGAGGTGGAAGTGGGAGAGGATTGTCCCTCCTGACTCCCTCCGGGATATTCGAAAACAGGTCCGACATAGATGACAGCCCTATCTCTTCGAGCATTTCTGACTCTCTTCCGAGATTGGGGATTTGGTCTACCATCGGCTCGCCTGTGAGTGACTGCGTGTCAGGAGGAATTCAATAGTTTCTCAAGAAGCCGCTCCCTGAATCACACAGTATTATTACCTGTCAGGAGATACGAGGGTTCGTGAAGGTTGCATTGTCGTCAGCGGACAGTTTCGTCGCTCCGTACATCATGGAGATGCTAGGAGACTCAATAGTCGAAATACCAGATGATAAGCTGGGCGACCCAGCCTCACTTGATGCCTTGCTAACCCCCTGCAATACCCTGATTCACATCAACTCGAGACCGGTTGATTCCTCTGTAGCAAGGGATGATAGGGAGTCATACATCATCATGAGGGAGAAGGCTCGCCCGATACTCGAGGCAGTCGACAGGCATGGCTCGCTCCACATGATTATTCTTGGCACACTGAGAGTGCACCCCCAATGGGAACCGGGAGAGGAGTACTATGGTTACGACTCAACCCTAGCCCCAAGAGATGTTGCAGCAGAGGGACAGTTGTGGATCGAGGAAAACGCATTGGAGAGGGCCCAGGCAGAAAGGCCGGTCAGCGTCATCAGGGCATCGAATGTACAAGGCGTGCCTCTATCTGGACCGCCAGGAAACGGGATCCTACACAGATGGGCGTTCGAAAGTCAGATGGGATGGATCAACGTACCAGGTGATGGGACCCAAGTGAAGGACATGGTCCACGTACAGGACCTCGTAAGAGTTGTCGATGCTGTCCTCAGGGAGCCACCGGCGACTAGGGAGAGTTTCGCAGTAGGCTCCGGTAAGGCGATACCCATGTCAGAACTATCTGAGATATACAGGGAGAGGACAGGTTGCGAGATAGAGTTGAACCAGAGCGATAGGGAGGAGGTATGGGGGGTCGTTGACGCTTGGTTCCTCGAAGATAGGTGCGGGTTCAGGCCCTCAATTAGTCTAGAGGAGATGATTGGGGAAGCCTTCGAGGCTGCTGCTTAGATTGACTCCAGAATCAATCGTCGCCTGACTGCGTTCCAATCTGTGATTGAGCATGAGAGTTCTCCCTCGTATCCGGGCTTAATGTGACTAATATCTGAAGAAGACGGCATTCTAATTTCCACCTCACCTGCTCCCTTCACCTCAGCGATAAGCGTATTTCCTCCTCGTACTGAGTCTGAGAGACCTATTCCGAAAGTACGCTCCACTGCACTCACTCGGAACTGAACCGAGGTAGACGCCCCTGTGAAAGAGTCCTTCACGGAGTTTCGTTCAGTGATTGTCCTAGCATCCTGGAATTCTGATATTGCTGATTCTAATTCAGATATGGTAGGAATCTGGGGGGTCGGGGGCTCTGGCTCGGGGGCCGCTGGGGGCAGTGGAAGGGGGGTTGGAGCAGGTCGGGAGGGCGTGGGGGTGGGAAAGG